>NZ_JBFBBQ010000010.1:0-181787 GCF_040682775.1 Amycolatopsis sp. NPDC051106
GGGGGGGGGGGGGGGGGGGCGCGCGCCGGGGGGGCGGGGCGGGCCCCCCGCGCCGCAATGCCGCCCCCCCCCCCCCCCCCCGCCGGCCCCGCCCCCCCCCCGGTGTCCGCTCCACGCGGACGGCCGTCGAGCGCTGCCCCCATTCACCGAAATGCCGTAAGAAGCATCGGAAAATGATCTACTCAACGTCAAAGAAATGCACGAACGGACTAGCGAAACCGCCAAAGAGCGGAAGAGACACCGGCCGCGAAGAGCGACGCTGAGTGAGTGAGGGGAAGGGGATTCACATGGGCAGGCCAGAAAAGCCCGTCAACACCTCCGGTGGCATCGCCACCCAGTTCGCCCGGGAATTGCGCGAGCTGCGCGCACGGGCGGGTAACCCGACCTACCGGGAAATGGCCCGGTCGGCGATGTTCTCGTCGTCGGTGCTCTCCAGCGCCGCGAGCGGCAACCGGATGCCGTCGCTGCAGGTGACGCTCGCCTTCGTCGCCGCGTGCGGCGGCGACGACGAGGCGTGGCGACGCCATTGGCACGCCGCGACGAGCGGGTATACGCAGCCTCCGTTCGGGGGACGCAAGAGAAGACCGCCGCTGTTCCAGCGGCGCGGCTCCGCGCCGCACCCGGCCCAGCTACCGCAGCGCCCCCGGGGGTTCACCGGCCGCACCGCCGAACTGGCCTGGCTGCGGTCCCCGCGCGACACCCCGCTGGTGATCAGCGGCCCGGCCGGGGTCGGGAAGAGCGACCTCGCGCTGCACTACGCGCATTCGATCGCGGCGGAGCAGGCCGACGGGCAGCTCTACGCCGATCTCGGCGGCCTGCGCCACGGCGGCGGCGCTCCTCCCGTGCCGGCGACCGCGGACGTCCTCGACGGCTTCCTGCGCGCGCTCGGTGTCGACGACGACCAGCTGTCGGGCACGTTCGACCACCGGGCCGGGCTGTACCGCACGCTGCTGGCCGAACGCCGGCTCGTGGTCGTGCTGGACAACGTCCAGGACGAGCAGCAGGTGCGCCCGCTGCTGGCCGAGACCACCACGAGCACGACGCTGCTGGTGAGCCGCAAACGGCTGCTGGGGCTGCGCGACGTCCACCGGCTGCAGCTGACACCGCTGCCGCGCGGCGACTCGATCGCGATGATCACCTCGGCGCTCCCGCACGTCGCCGTCTCCGCGGGTCCCGACCGCGACCGGCTCGCCGAGCTGTGCGGCGACCTGCCGCTCGCGCTCGACCTGGCGCTGCGCAAGATCGCCTCGCGGCCGCGGCTGACGCTGCGGCGGGTCGTCGACGAGTGGCGCCTGAACGGCACCAGCGTCGACTGGCTGAGCGTCGGGGACCTTTCCCTGCGCGACTCCCTGGAGTCGGCCTACCGCACGCTCGGCGAGCCCGCGCGGGAGCTGCTGGAGCGGCTGGCGCGGACCCCGCCCAGCGGGTTCGACGCGGTGTCCGCGGCGCTGGAGGAGCTCGTCGAGGAAATCGCCGACGCCGGCCTGCTCGCGCACGCCGACCCCTACCTCGACGGCCACGCGCTGCTCCCGCCCGTGCGCGACTTCGTGCTCAGCACCGTCGAAAGCGGCGGACACGACCTTTCCGCCTTCGCGGGGCCGGTGTCCGCCTAGCACCGGGACGGCCCGGCAACGGCGCCGCCGTCCCTGTCTTCTCCACGGAAGCGCCGGATTGATTGTCCTTTGCGGACAAGGCTCCCAGCCAAGTCCGCGATGGCCTGTAATCAGCAGAGCACGGGTTTCCCGCTGACGCAGGCAGGTCGGACGCACCGGTCGTTCCGGCGGAACCCGTTCCCCACGGATTTCCCGGAAGGACAGGTCATGCTCGACAACGGCATCCCGGTTCGGATCCCGCCCACCCCGCGTCCGCCGGGGCCCGGTGTCCACCGACGCTACGCGGCCTATTACGCCATGTCTGCTTCGATCATGCTGCTCGCCGGCGCGATCTGGCTGTCGACGCGGCTGCGGCCGAGTCCGGCGTGGCACGACATCGCGCTGTTCGCACACTTGGCGTTCCTCATCGTGGGCTTCGGCGCGGTCCTGGTCGCGGACTACTTCTTCGCCCTGTGGGCGCTCGGGCGCGCGTCGTTCGCCGAGGCCGTCCACAGCGCTTCCCGGCTGCACCTGCTGGTCTGGGGCGGACTGACGGGCCTGGTGGCCAGCGGCGCGCTGCTCTCCCCCGACCTCGGCTCCGCCGCCACGGTCGTGAAGCTCTGCCTCGTCGGGGTGCTCGCCGTCAACGGCGTCCGCGCGACCGTGCTGGGCCACCGCATGGCCCTGCTCGACGAGCCGGTTCCCTTCCGCCTGCTCGTCCAGGGCGGGCTCACCACGGCGGTTTCGCAGCTGTGCTGGTGGGGCGCGGTCGTCATCGGCTTCCTGAACGCGACGCGATGACCGCGAAGCTGTCCGGATCTGGCCAGACCCGGGACCCCGTGCCCGGGCACCCTGGGTTTTCCCCGAGTTCCGCGAAGAAGAGGAGTAGGAATGATCGCGAAACTGGCGCGCGCGGTGAGCGCGGCCCTGCGTCCGGCCCCCTCGGCCACGACCGTCGCGCAGCGCATCGACGCGGCCCGGTCGGAGCCGGGCTACCTCATGACGATCGAGCTGTTCCGCCTGCGCGGCCTGGGCTGACCCGCCTCGCTCGTTTCGTCGGCCGCGCGCCTCCCGGGCTGGTGCTTCCCGCCAGCCCGCAACCGCCCGCCCGACCGACGAATCGAGTGAACCCATGACGCACCAACGGCTCCTGATGTGTTCCGCGCGGTATTTCCGCATCGACTACGAAATCAACCCGTACATGCACGTCGGCGTCCAGCCCGACGTCGAGGCCGCCCTCGTGGAACACGAGAACATCGTGGAAGCGCACCTGGCGGCAGGCCGCAAGATCGAGTTCGTCGACGCCGACCCGTCCTGCCCCGACATGACCTACACCGCCAACGCGGCGGTGGTCCAGGGAAACCGCGCGGTGCTGGCGACGCTGCCTCCCGAGCGGGCGGCCGAAACCCCGCACCACCGGGCGTGGCTGGAGTCCCACGAGTTCGAGGTGGCTTCGACGCCTTACGCGTTCAGCGGCCAGGGTGACGCGCTCGCGTGCGGGCCCTTCCTGCTGGCGGCGCACGGGCAACGCACGGACATCCGCGCGTTCCGCACGCTGGCGCGGCACCTGGACTACGAGATCGTCCCGCTCCGGACGACGAGTTCCCAGTGGTACGACCTGGATCTGGCGGTGGCGGTGATCCACCCGGGCTCCGTGCTGGCGTACAACCCGGCGGCACTGGACGCGGCCAGCCTGCGCACGCTGCGGGGGCTGGGGATGGAGCTGATCGCGGTGTCGCCGGCCGAGGCGGCGGCGTTCGCGCTCAACCTGATCAGCGACGGCCGCACGGTGACGATGACCGCGGGCGCCCCGCGGCTGGCGGCCGACCTCAGGTCGCTGGGGCTGGCGGTGACGGAGCTGGACACGACGGAGCTGCGCAAGGGCGGCGGCGGCATCCGCTGCACGGCGCTGACGCTGGACAACCCGGTCTGACGCCTGGTGCCTGGCGAGGCCGCCCCTCGCCAGGCGCCGCGGTTCTTTTCCAAAGCCGCCGCACAGCTCTCGCACATCGGCCCCCTACCTTCTCCCGGCAGAGTCGACGGCATGGAGAACCCGCATCCGGCCTACGAAGGCCGCCCGCTGCCCCGCCCCCGGGACGAGGTCGTCGACCAAGGTCTCGGCTTCGACGTCGCGACGCTGCTCGACCGCCCGTTCGGGTCAGGCAGTGGGCGGGAGGACGACGACCTTCCCGGCCAGTGTGTCCGCGGCGGCCTCGGCGTGGACAGCCGGCAGCTCGGCCAGCGGGACCCGCCGGGCGACGTCGACACGCAGCTCGCCGCGGTCGATCAGCCCCACCAATTGCGCCAGCTGGCCGGCGTCGCTGCGGACGAACAGGTCGACGCCCCGCACGCCACGCTCTTCGTCGGCGGGCGCGGGCATCCACACCGTCGTGTTGACCACGACCCCGCCCGGGCGGACCAGGGTGACCAGCGCGGCCAGTTCGGCCGGGTCGACCGGCGCGAGGTTCAGCGCGATGTCGACCGGCTCGGTCACCGCCGTGGTGACGCGGGTGGTGGTGTGGTCGACGACCTCGTCGGCGCCGGCCGACTTGACCGCGTCACCACTGCGCGGGCTGGCGGTGGCGATCACGTACGCACCGGCGTTCTTCGCCAGCTGCACGGCATAGCCGCCGACCGCTCCCCCGGCGCCGTTGACCAGCACGCGTTGCCCGGCTTGGAGCTTGCCGTGGTCGAAGAGCGCCTGCCACGCGGTGAGACCCACCACCGGCAGCGCGGCGGCGTCGGGCAGCGGAACGCTCTTGGGTGCCTTCGTCAGGATTCCGGCCGGCGCGATGACGTACTCCGCGGCGGCGCCGTCGCCGTCCATCGGCAGGAAACCGATGACGTCGTCCCCGGCCTCGACGCCGTCGATGCCCTCGCCCAGCGCGTCGACCGTGCCGGCGACGTCGATCCCGGGCGTGTGGGGCAGCGCCACCGGGATGGGCCCCTGCATGAAGCCGCCGCGGATGTTGCCGTCGACCGAGTTGAACGACGTCGCGGCGACGCGGATCCGCACCTCACCGGCCCCGGGGACCGGTCGCTCGACGTCTTCGTAGCGCAGGACGCCGGGCTCGCCGTACTCGTGGAAACGCACTGCCTTCATCGGAGTTCTCGCTTTCACTCTGGTCCAGCTGCTTCGAGTTCGAAGCAACTGAAGGCGACAGTACATTTGCTTCAAATTCGAAGCAAGTGATGCCGATCACTGCTGGTTCGAATTCGAAGCAGTAGACTTGGGTCATGCCTGATTCGTCGCCGTCGCTCGACCCCGTGCAGCTCGGCGCCTACTTCGACCTCGTCGAGGTGACCAGCCTGCTCCGGCACGCCGTCGAGCAGCAGCTGCGCGAGGCCGGCGAGCTCAGCTACGTGCAGTTCCAGCTCCTGGCCCGGCTCGGGGATTCGCCGACGGGCAGCCACCGCATGACCGACCTGGCCGACGGCGTCGTCTACAGCCGCAGCGGCCTGACCTACCAGGCCGGTCTGCTCGAGAAGGCAGGCCTGGTCGTGCGCTCCCCTTCGCCGGACGACGAGCGGAGCGTCACGGTCACCATCACCGACGCCGGCCGCGCGCTGCTCGCGAAGGTGCTGCCGGGTCACATCGAGGTGGTCAGCGGCCTGCTGTTCGAGCCGCTCTCCCGCACGGACGTCGAAACCCTCGCCGGCCTGCTGGCGCCGGTGCGCGATCACATGCGTTCGACGCCGCCGCGGTCGGCCGCGCCGCGCCGCCGCAAAGGCTGAGCTGGGGCGTTGGGCACGCCCGTGATCTCCATGAGCCCAGGATCAAGGCCCCCGGCCCGGTCAGCCTGGGCCGGCTTGGCCCACCTCGAGCACGGCCGGCCCGCCGGACGCCCTGACGAGGTCACCGAGCCGCGCCGCGTCGGCCGAGCCCGGTGCCGCGGTGAGGACCACGGCCATCACGTCGTCACCCGGGACCTCGAGCAGATTGCCGTCGAGCGTGATCTCGCCACCGTCCGGGTGGCGGAACACGGCACGGTTCTCGTAGGCGTCCACGGTCTTCGGCGTCCGCCACAAGGCGTCGAACGGCCGGCTGGTGCTCCGCAGCTCGTCGACGAGTTCGGCGAGCGACTCGTCGGCGGGGTAGCGCGCGACGGTGTCGCGCAGGCGGGCGACGAGCATCGCCTGGAACCCGGCCGCGCGCTCGTCGGTCCGGCTGATCCCGCCGAGTGCGCTGCGGAAGGTGCGCCACGCGACGTTCCAGTCGCGGGCGTGCCCGGTCGGCGCGCCGGCTTGCAACGCCAGCCAGGCACCGTTGACGGCGATGACGTTCCAGGCGGCATCGGTCAGGAAGACGGGAGTGGCGCCGAACCGGTCCAGCAGCCGCAGGGAAGCTGCCCCGGCCGCGCGCGGCACGAGCCCCTCCGCGGCGGCGTACCCGGCCAGCGCGCAGAGCCGCTCGTAGTCGGCACGTCCCACGCGCAAGGCACGGGCGATGGCACCCACAACCCCGGCCGACGGGTGACTGCGCCCCTGCTCCAGGCGCCGCACGTAGTCCGCCGAAACCCCGGCCAGCTCGGCGAGTTCTTCGCGCCGCAACCCGCGAACCCGCCGCACACCGGACGTCAGCCCGCTGGCCGGCAGCCCCACTGAGACGGGGTCGGTGTTTTCGCGCAACCAGCGCACGGCCGCCCCGAGATCACGCAACGCCATGGTGCGAGTGTGCACGCCCGCGCTCTGCCCCTACGGTGGGCACCCATGAGTTGGGATGAGATCCACGGCGAGTTCACGAGCGAACTGGACGCGCTCGCGGCCTCGGCCGAGTGGCCGGACATCGGCTCGTACCACCCGTCCTCGCCGTTCGACGAGATCCCGCTCTACGCCCGGGACTCCGACGTGGCTTTCTTCGAAGGCCGGCCGGTTCGAGAAGCGAACGAGGTTCTGCTTCGCTACTCGGCCCGGTTCCTCGCCGGCCTGGTCGGCGCGGTCGAGCGTGCGGGCAGCGAGCCTGCCGGCCGGTACCTGCGGAGGATCTCACTCACGGAGTGGTCCGACGATGAAGCCGAACTGCTCCTCGTGCCCCGGTTCTGGATCGGCGACATGGCTCATCCGGCCATGAGTTCCTTCGAGATGTCAGCCGGCACCTCACCGTGCGCGCGGTTCGTCGAGTCCGCGCTCGGGACCGGTGGCGAGTTCCGGGTGCACGAAAACTTCAGCACCCGCGGCGACCGGGAAGTGCCCGTCAGGGTCTACGTCCAAGCCGTCGTCAGCGGCTGAGCCACGGAGCGAGCAGCTTCTCCAGATCGGCGTCCGACAACGCCCGCGGTCCACCGTGGAACTCGTGCCAGCGCGAAGCATCGCGCGCCGCGTTGTACTCCACCTCGTACGCGCGCATCAGGACGTACATGAACGTCACCGAGCTGAACCGCTCACCGAGCAGCGTCCGCGCCTCACGGGCGACGTCCGTCGCGCCGACGTGGTCTCCGAGCTTCAACGATTCCGCAGCCGGGTCCAGCAGGCTGGGGGCATACATCACGACGATTTCTCCATCACAGAAACAGAAACGAAACTCAGCCTTCGGCCGCGAGCTGGCCACAAGCCGCGGCGATCTCCTGGCCGCGCGTGTCACGCACCGTGCACGCTACTCCGCCCGCGTTCACCAGCCGCACGAACTCCCGCTCCACCGGCTTCGGCGACGCATCCCACTTCGACCCCGGCGTCGGGTTCAACGGGATCACGTTCACGTGCACCAGCTGACCCAGGTGCTTGCGCAACCGCTTCGCCAGCAGCTCCGCCCGCCACGGCTGATCGTTGATGTCCCGGATCAACGCGTACTCGATGGACACCCGGCGCCCCGAAGTGTCGGCGTAGTACCGAGCCGCCGACAAAACTTCGTCCACCGACCAGCGCTCGTTCACCGGCACCAGCGTGTCCCGCAGCTCGTCGTCCGGCGTGTGCAGCGAAACGGCGAGACGCACCTGCATCTTCTCGTCCGCCAGCTTACGAATCGCCGGCGCCAGACCCACAGTGGACACCGTCACCGAACGCTGCCCGATCCCCAGCCCACCCGGAGCGGGATCCGTGATCCGCCGGACCGCCGCCACCACGCGCTTGTAGTTGGCCAGCGGTTCACCCCTCCCCACCCTTTTACAGCAACTCTTACCAGTCAGAAATCGCAGGTCAACCGCGTCATGTGGGCAACCAGCGAAACAAGACACACGTATCGGGTTTCGGCGGAGCGGCGGCTGGCCTGGCCCCCTCCCGCGGGCCGTCAAGAGGCAGGGTGGTCGCGGGCGGACCAAGCCGCGGGCACGATCGCGATGAGGATTCCGGCGACGGCGATAGTCAGGGTCGCGCGCGTACCCACTGACTCGGCGACGACTCCCGCAGCCAGCGCGCCGAGTGGCATGGTTCCCCAGATGAGCACGCGCATGCTGGTGTGGACGCGGCCGCGCAGTGCGTCCGGGGTCAGGCGCTGGCGGCGGGTCATCACGATCACGTTGTAGGTCGTGCCGCCGGCGGCGTGGATGACGATTCCCGTTGCGGCCAGGACCAGGCCGATCGGGCCCGGCTGGGCGAGCGGAAGCAGCAGGTGGGGTGGCCACGTCAGCACCGGCACCAGCCAGTTGGCGCGAGCGGCCCCGATGCGGCGGGTCCAGCGGCCGGTCGTCGCGGCGCCGATGACGCTGCCCACACCCGACAGGGCCAGCAGCACGCCTGCACCCGCCGCGTCCAGGTGCAGGTCGTGCGTGAAGAACAGGACTTCCATGGACATGATGCCGGCGGTGAAGAACGCGGCGACGGAACTCGCGACGGCCAGCGGGCGGAGCTGGCGGTGACCGGCGATGTAGTGGAGACCCTCGGCGATCTCGGTGCGCAGCCGCACCTTCCGCGGCCGCGGTGGTATCGGCGGCACGTCGGCCCGGACGCGCGACAGGAGCGCGGCCGAAGTCAGGTAACCCGCCCCGGTGAGCACCAGCCCGGAGGCAGCACCGATCACGCGAGTGAGTAGGCCGCCGATGCCGGGCCCGGCGGCCGCGGCGACCGACAGGGTGATCTGCAGGCGCGCATAGCCGGTTTCCAGATTCTCCAGCCCGATCACCACCGGCAGGTACGCCTGGTAGGCGGCGTCGAAGAACACGGTCGCGACGCCGACGAGAACAGCGGTGACGAGCAGCTGCCCGAAGTCCAGCACACCGACCCAGCCCGCGACCGGAAGCCCGAAGAACAGCAGGGCACGGACGACGTCGGCGCCGACGAGTACCGCGCGGCGGCGGCGGGTCCGGTCGATCCAAGCACCGGCGGGCAGGCCGATGACCAGGAACGCCACGGTCTGCGCCGCGGTGAGCAGTCCCATCTGCAGCGGAGTGGCGCCGAGGGTGGTCGCGGCGAGCAGGGGCACCAGCGCGGTCGCGGCGGCGGTCCCCAGCTGGGAGGCGGCGTCCGCGGTCCACAGGAACCGGAACGCGCGGTGCCCGCGCAGCCCGGTCGCCGATGTCGACTCGTCCGGCGAGGCGTCGGTCATGGGCTCGGCTTCACCGACGGGACCGCCCGGCCGGGTGGCGGACGCCGATCCGCGTGGTAGGGCAGTACGACGGCGTACCGGTCGTCCAACCGCAGGGCGAGCTGGTGAGCCACCAACTGGTCGAGGAGATCCGCCGCGGCTCCGTCCGCCGGCGGCCGGTCCGTGCCGGCCACAGTCCGGAAGGTGTCGACCCAGCCGGCTTCGACGTGGACGCGGTTGAGCGGCCCGCCCGGGCGGGTGTCGTGGATGAGCACGAACCCCGGACCGTACCGGTAGGTGCAGCTGCTCCCGTCGTGGGCTTCACGCCAGCGGCGACCGAGTTCGTTCCGCGGTGGCGGAAGATGACACAGAGCGCGTCCGGGAATGGTGTCCGGCAACGGCTCTCGTAAGGTCCAGTCCACCGGAACGAACGTCGCCGCGGCGACGGCGAGCAAGCGCACCATCGTCGCGTCGCGGTGCGCGGAGTCGCCGAAGGTGAACGGCTCCGGCAGCCGCAGCCGCTGCGCACGCCCGGCCAGTCCGGCCACGACACGCAGTGCGGCGCCGGGATCGGCGTCGATCCGGCCGAAGTCGAGGTCGACCGTTTCGGGCCACGCCGGGTGCGGAGCGGACAGGGTACGCATATGGCTCCTTCTCAGGCGGACGGCGTGAGAACCGGCAACGGCAAGTGGGTCTTCCGCGCCACGGTGGGCGAGGTGGCCAGGGTGATCCACAAAGTGCCGTCGGTGAAGACCAGGCCGGCCTCTTCGAGCCGGCGAAGCCAGTGGCCGAAGTCACCCGGGTCCCATTCGTGGTTCTGTTCGGCGAGGACCCGGCGTGGGGCGCGGCCGGTTTCCAGTGCTCGCCAGGCCGCGATTTCCCGCGGGTGCTCGAGCACGTGGTCGGCCGGCGCCCAGCCGTGGCGCCGGTCCCGGATCACCACGACGTCGCCGATGGTGCGGGCGATCAGCGCACTCCCCGGATAGCCCGCGGTCCACGCGGCCAGCGCGTCGACCAGCGGCGCGACCTCCTCGGCCGTGAGTCCCTGGTCCGGGGTGTCGAAGGAGTAGACGAGCTCGGCGAGCCGCTCCGGGTCGTCGATGTCGTGCACGAAGCGCGACCCCGCCGCCGGGCGACGCTCGGCGAAGCCCTGCCGCGGGTCGTCGAAGTTCGGCGAAAACCGTTGCAGGGCGATCCGTGCCGCACCACTGGGCGGTTGCAGGTGCACCAGGGCGGGGAGCTGGGCCACGACCGCGGCGTAGTCCGCCACGCGTTCGCCCGGGAACCCGTACAACCAGTTCCAGCTGATGGTGAGCCCGGCCGAGGCACCGTCACGCAGCATCCGCACATTGTGGGCCCCGCGGACGCCCTTGCGCATCCGGTGCAGGACGTCGTCGACCAGGCTCTCGACGCCGGGCTGGACGTCCCACACCCCGGCCGCCCGCAGCGCGGCCACATCCTCGACCTGCGCGTTGGCCTTGATCTCGTAGTGGATGCGCAGGTCGTGCCCGGCGCCGGCGAGCCCCGGCAGCGCCGACCGGTAGTACTCGTTCGGCAGGATGTTGTCGATCGTGGTGACGTCGAGGATCCGGTGCCGGCGCACCAATCCGAGCACCTCGTCCACAAAGGACTCGGCGGGCTTGGCCCGGTAGGTCATCGCGGTGCCGTTGAGGCCGCAGAAGACGCAGTGGTGTTTCGCGCCCCACCAGCAGCCGCGGGAGGACTCCACGACCAGCTCCGGTTCGACGCGGGCCGCGACGGAAGCGGGCACGGCGGCGAACCAGTCGTCGTAGTCCGGTGTCGTGATCGACGTCGGCGAGACCAGCCGGGACGGGCGCGGACTGACCCGGGTGGCGCCGTCGTCGTCACGCCAGCACAGCTGGGGCACGTCGTCGAGGCCGTCGCGGGTTCCGGTCGCGTGGCATTCGGCGAGGGCCAGCAGCAGTTTCGGGAAAGTCACGTCGGCCTCGCCGCGCAGGACGTAGTCGACGAACGGGTACTCCCGGTGCAGCGCCACACCCATCGGGCCGTCGGTCGAGTAGCCGCCGACCAGGATCTGCACGCCGGGTCGCCGGTCCTTGATCCGCCGGGCCACCGCGAGACTGGCGATGGTCTGGCTGAAGGTCGCGCTGAAGCCGACCAGTTCCGGCTCGTGGGCGAGAATCGCGTCGGCGGCCTGGTCGGCGAATTCGTCCGCGAGTTCACGAACCGCCGCGGCGACGCGGAAGGGCAGGCCGGCGCGACGGGCCAGATCCCGCATGCCCGCATAGCCGAAATCGGGTCCATTGAGGGAGCCCGCGAAGATCCATTCGCCGAGCGAATGGTGGAACCCGGTGTCCGCCATTTCCGCGTAGTCGCCGACGGTCAGACCCGCCCGCAGCATCATGTCGGCGAAGGCGAGACTGCCGTGGTAAGAAACCGGGACCGGAATTCCCTCCCGCGCGCACGCCGCGCGCAGTACGCCGAGTGCGAGGGAGGGGCGGTGCAGCGAGTGCCACGGCATCGACACCAGGCAGGTGCGGGGAACACGCCCGCGGGGCATCGAAGCGCCTGTTCCGCCGGTCAGTGCGGTTTCGCAGCGGCGTCGGCCGTTCCGGCTTTGTTGTACATGGTCACGCCGCGGCCGGTTCCGCCGTGTTCGTCACGCTCGGCCAGGTGCGTCACGGTGAGCGCGGCGGTGGCCCGGATGCCGCGACCGGCATCGGAACGATCGTCGGATTCCGCGAGGTTCGTCGCCGTGCGCGTGGCAGCGGGTGTGGATTTCATCCTTTTCCCCCTCGTTGAGATACGAATTCCGGAATTTGGAGACGCGCCGACGAAGTCGTTGCCGGCCACCCCGCAGCTACAGGGTAATTCCCGCAAGCCTCGCCGGTAAAGCGTTTCCTCATCTGGAGATTTCCGAAGATCCGCCGGCGACTGCATACGCTTCACGTCACGGAGGCAATGGCCGAAGGAGGTCGTTTCCTGGATTCCGTGCGCGCCGCAGACCTGGACGGCCATGGCTGAGACCTTCGTAGCGAGTGCTGCAGCCTCGGCCCGTTCCCCCTCGCGAAGATGTCCGCCGAGTACAGAGGGCGGGTCAGCGGACGAGGGCGCGGGTGAGGAGTTGCTGCAGGGTGTCCTTCTCTTCGGAGGACAGGGGCGCCAGGGGGGAGTCCTCGGAGAGCAGCTCGAGGAGCCGTCCGCGCAGTTCGGTGCCCTTGGGGGTCAGGACGAGCTGCTTGGCGCGGCGGTCGTCGGGGTGGGGATGGCGTTCGAGGTAGCCCTGCTCTTCGAGCCGATCGGCGACGAAGGTCACGTTCGAGGGCTCACAGCTCATTCGCTCGGCGAGTTCGCGCAGGGTCAGGGGGCGAGTCAGCTCGGCAAGCGCGGTGCCCTGTGAGGCGGTCAGGCCGAGGGTGGCCGCCCGGACGCGAACGTGGGCTTCGATGTGATTGGCCAGGCCGTTGACCAGCCCGCACAGCAGGCGGTCGGCTTGGACTCGGGTCTCGCGCTTCGTGGCCACCGCACAAGGTTACTACCGTTCGAATGATTACAACTACGACTGTTCTAGTTGTAACTTTCCTCCAGCACCCTGGCCGAACTCAGTGGGACTCCGACGACTGCGCTACGCCGACGTCCCGGTCACCGAACTGCAGCTTCCGACTCCGGGGATCGCGCTCGGCAATGCCCGCCCGTACGTGCGCAGCAAGGTTCGCGTGTCGCGGCAGCCGCCGAGAGCACCCGATGACCAAGGCGCAGCAGTGCCTGCCCGGCCTGCTGCGCCTTGGTGTCGACGCTCCGGGAGCCGGGCCGGGATCAACGGTCCAGCAGGCGCAGGGCGGCTTCGTCGTGGGTTTCACCGACGGCCGGGGGAAGGTTGTCGAGCTTCTCGATCTGTTCCGCGGTCAATTCGATGGCATCGGCGGCGGTGTTCTCCTCAACGCGTGCCACGCGTTTGGTGCCGGGGATGGGGGCGATGTAGTCGCCCCGGCTCAGCAGCCAGGCCAGTGCGATCTGTGCCGGGGCGACACTCGCTTCCGCGGCAATGGCTTGGACCTCGTCTGCGATACGCAGGTTGCGCTTGAAGTTCTCGCCGGTGAAGCGCGGGTTGCTCTTGCGCAGGTCGGTGTCGTCGAAGTGGCTGGTCGAGCGGATCTGCCCGGTGAGGAAGCCGCGTCCCAGCGGCGAATAGGGCACAAAGCCGATGTTCAGCTCGCGCAGCAGCGGCAGCACCCGTTCCTCCGCGTGCCGGGTCCACAGGGAGTACTCCGACTGGACGGCAGCGATGGGGTGCACGGCGTGGGCGCGGCGGATCGTCTCCGGTCCGGCCTCCGAGAGGCCGATGTGGCGGATCTTGCCCTCGATGACCAGTTCGGCCAGCGTCCCGACGGTGTCCTCGATGGGGGTGTTCGGGTCGACGCGGTGCTGGTAGTACAGGTCGATGTAGTCCGTGCCCAGCCGCTTGAGCGAGCCCTCGACGGCGGCGCGGATGTTGGCCGGGCTGCTGTCGAGCTGTCCGTCCGGCCCGCCGGTGTGGGAGATCATGCCGAACTTCGTCGCCACCACGGCCTGGTCTCGGCGCCCCTGGAGCGCTTTGCCCAGGAGTTCCTCATTGATGTAAGGGCCGTAGACCTCGGCGGTGTCGAGGAGAGTGACACCCAGGTCCAGCGCCCGATGGATGGTGCGGATCGACTCGGCGTCGTCCGTGCCCGCGCCCGTGTAGGCGTAAGACATCGATACCAAGCCCAGGCCGATACGGGAGACCTCCAGGTCCCCGAGCTTGATGTGCTTCATCACAATTCTCCACTTCTGGCATTTGCCGGACTTATTGGACAGGGCGAGGAACAGCAGCCGACCCTGGGGTCGACGCCGAATGGTCCTTCCATGGAGCGTGGAGGACCGCGCACCCCGAGGACGCGCCACCCCTTCAGCCTTCGGCCAGGGCCGTTGACCAGCTCTCACGGCCGGCGGGCGGCTTTGGGCTCAGGTCTTGCGCTCGGTGCACGACCCAACTTTACTACAACTCATATGATTGCAACTAGTACTGTTCTAGTTGTAACTTAGGTCGTGCCGCCGCCCGGCGGCACCTTTCCGATCACGAGGCAGGACCATGGCCACGACGACCGAGTTCGACCGCGCACGGCTGACCAGCGCACCACGCGTTCGTTCGCTCCGCCTGGGCGAACTGAAGATCACCTATGTCCCGGATGGGCTGTGCCTGTGCAAACCGCGCGGTTGGCTGACCGGCACGACCGACGCGGACTGGGCGGCCAACCGCGATCATCTCGACGACGGCGGCTTCCTGCCCGCGGCTATCGGCGGGCTGCTGGTCGAGCGGGGTGACCGGGCGCTGCTCATCGACACCGGGTTCGGACCCGAGTCCTACCCCGACGACCCGGCCAACCCGACGATTGGAAGCATCTACGGCGGTGAGTTGCCGGACGGCCTGCGGCGGCTGGGCCGCGAGCCGAGCGAGATCGAGGCCGTCGCCATCAGTCACCTGCACCTCGACCACTTGGGCTGGGCCTGGAGTGCCGAGCCTGGCACCGATGCGCCGCCGTTCGCGCACGCCACCCACTTCATCGCGGCACCCGAGTGGGACCGGCGCGACCTGGCCGCCGAGGCCGGGGCGACCGAGGAACGTCTGGCCGCCTTCGCGCCCCGCGTCCGTACGGTCGAGGACGGCGAGGAGATCTTCCCCGGCGTGCGGGCATCGTTCTCGGTCGGACACACCTTCGGTCACGCCACGTACACCATCACCGGCGGCGGCCGGCGGCTCATCGCATTCGGCGACGCAATGCACGCGCCGATCCAGGTCACCCACCCCGAATGGGGCTGCGCGCTCGACCACGACCCAGCCGAAGCCACCGAGCACCGCCGCCGCCTGGTCGAAGAGCTGAGCCGCCCCGACACCATCGGCTACGGCAACCACTTCGGGGACGTGGTCTTCGGACGCGCGGAACGCCGACCCGATGGCCGGTTCGACTGGGTACCCGTCGCCTGACCGTTCGCGTACCGGCGGCGCGGTACCTGGAACGGGCCGCAACACCACGCGCCGAAGGGCAAGCGTGATCGCGGCCGCGCGGCGCGTCACCTGTCGGGGCGATGGCCACGCCGGTCGCGGCAGACGGGCTCCACATTGGTGTGAGTGCTCAACGTCCTGCCTTGTCGCCACACCCCAACGATCACAACGGAGAAAGCAATGAAACTCGGACTTCGGTTGCCCCAGAGGCTGGGCGTGGACCTGCAACGTGACGTGGTCGAAGCCGCCAGGACGGCGGAGGCAGCCGGCTACGCCAGTTTGTGGGTGTACGAACGGCTGCTCTTCCCGGAGACGCCCGTCGAACCGTATGCCCCGCCGAACGTGCCGTGGCCGGAGTCCTCGCGGCAGGCTGCCGACCCCTTGGCAGTCCTCACGGCCGCGGCGGTGGCGACCGAGAAGGTGCGCCTCGGTACCTCCGTTCTGGTCGCGCCACTGCACACACCCGTCCAGCTGGCGAAGGCGCTGGCTACGATCGATCAGATCAGTGGCGGTCGCGTGGTCGCGGGGATGAGCACCGGCTGGTCCAGCGATGAATTCCGGGCCGCTGGCACCAGCCGAGCGGATCGCGGGCGCTTTCTCGATGAGACGCTGGACGTCTTCGCTGCGGTGTGGGGGGCGGACCCGGTGTCGTTCCGGAGTGCTCGGGTCGTCATCGACAAGGCCTCGGTCCTGCCTAAGCCCGTTTCGAAGATCCCAGTGATGCTGGGCGGAGGTGGCGCCAACCTGGGCCGCAGCACGAGTTCCAGGGCTGTGCGGCGCATTGCCCAGCGTGCGGACGGCTGGCTGCCGCTGCTCAGCACACCGGGGCCGGCCGGGGCCGCGGAATTGCGTGCGAGCTGGGACCGGATCCGGGACATGGCTGCCGGGTATGGCCGGGACACGAGCGGGATGGAGATGGTCGTGGTGGGGAACGTGACCTTCACCGACCGTCCGGCCGGGGCTGACCGATCGGCGTTCGTCGGCACTCTCGATCAGGTCATGGACGACATCCACACAGCCGCCGATGCGGGCGCGGACGAGCTGATCGTGGATCTGAATCTGCAGGACTGGTTCACGAGCACACGGCAGATGCTCGAGACGGCGGTGGAGATCCGCGAACGAGCCGCAGCCTCATAACCGTTTGTCGCGAACGCCGGAAACGGTGAGAACGGTTCTGCCCAGGCAGCGCCTAAGAGGGGGTCTCAGTAGGTGATCTTCTTGAAGCAGGTGAGGCGGCGGCCAGGGAGGAAGGCGCAGAAGTGGTTGCGTAGCGGTCGTACCGGGTCATCGGCCGGTGGTAGCCGAAGAGCCAGCCGACGAATCGTTCGATGACCTGGCAGTGCTTGCCGAGTTTCTTGCTCGACTCGGTGCCCTTGCGAACGATCCGGACCTTGATGCCCCGTCCGCGAACCCACGCCGACAGGTCGTCGGACAGGACGTGGATCTTCGAGCCGCTCTTGTCGCGGTCGACCCTGTCGGCAAACTCCATGCTCGGGAATCAGCGGCGCCACCAGCGCTCGCCGTCACCGACGGCGTAGTCGCCACCATCCAGCTCTGTTCAGGGGGCAGGCCGACCGGAGGCAACCGAACACGCTCAGCTGGTCAGTCAGCTCTCCACGGTTCGCGGCGCCGAAGTCGCCGGGCGCCCGGCCGCCCCGCCTCAGACGGCGATCGAACGGTCAGCGATCAAGCCACGGAGCGAGCAGCTTCTCCAGGTCGGCGTCCGACAGCGCCCGTGGCCCACCGTGGAACTCGTGCCAGCGCGAGGCGTCACACGCCGCGTTGTACTCGACCTCGAACGCCCGCATCAGCACGTACATGAAGGTTACCGAGCTGAACCGCTCACCCAACAGGGTCCGCGCCTCGCGGGCCACCTCGGTCGCGCCGCGACCGACCACGTCCGCGAGCCGAAGCTCCTCCGCAGCCGGATCCAACAGGCTGGGGGCATACATCACGACAAACACTCCATCATCGAAACGAACAAACTCAGCCTTCAGCGGCCAGCTGGCCACAGGCTGCGGCGATGTCCTGGCCACGGGTGTCCCGGACCGTGCACGCGACGCCGCCGGCGTTCACCAGGCGCACGAACTCGCGCTCGACCGGCTTCGGCGACGCATCCCACTTGCTACCCGGGGTCGGGTTCAGCGGGATGACGTTGACGTGGACCAGCTGGCCCAGGTGCTTGCGCAGCCGCTTCGCGAGCAGCTCCGCCCGCCACGGCTGGTCGTTGATGTCCCGGATCAGCGCGTACTCGATGGACACCCGCCGCCCGGACGTGTCGGCGTAGTACCGCGCAGCCGAAAGGACCTCGTCGACCGACCAGCGCTCGTTCACCGGCACGAGCGTGTCCCGCAGCTCGTCGTCCGGCGTGTGCAGCGAAACGGCGAGACGCACCTGCATCTTCTCGTCCGCCAGCTTACGAATCGCCGGCGCCAGACCCACAGTGGACACCGTCACCGAACGCTGCCCGATCCCCAGCCCACCCGGAGCGGGATCCGTGATCCGCCGGACCGCCGCCACCACGCGCTTGTAGTTGGCCAGCGGTTCGCCCATGCCCATGAAGACGATGTTCGACAGCCGCCCGGGGCCACCCGGCATCGTGCCGTCGCGCATGACCGCCGCCGCCGAGCGGACCTGGTCCACGATCTCCGCCGTCGACAGGTTCCGATCCAGGCCACCCTGGCCGGTCGCGCAGAACGGGCACGCCATGCCGCAGCCCGCCTGGCTCGAGATGCACAGCGTCGCGCGGTCCGGGTAGCGCATCAAAACGCTCTCGAGCAGCGTGCCGTCGTGCGCGCGCCACAGCGTCTTGCGGGTCGCGCCGTTGTCGGCCTGCAAGGCGCGGACCTCGGTCAGCAGCGTCGGCATCAGGTCCGAGACCAGCCGGTCCCGCGACGCCGCCGGGATGTCCGTCATCTCCGCCGGGTCGACCGTCAGCCGCGAGAAGTAGTGGTTCGACAGCTGCTTCGCGCGGAACGGCTTCTCCCCCAGCTCGGCGACGGCGGCGGCGCGCTCGGCCACCGAAAGGTCGGCGAGGTGGCGCGGCGGCAGGCCACGCTTGGGGGCGTCGAAGACGAGCGGGAGGGCAGTCATAACCGAACCAGTCTCCCACGACCCCCGAACCGCCGCCGGAGCCGCCCTGGCCGGGTGTACGCCAGGTCACCCGGCGGACTGGACAGTTCCCGGACAAAGGCGCGGGGCCTGAATCGCCGCCGCGGCACCGCGCGACTTCCCGGCTTGAACGCGAACGGCGGCGAAGGGAAACGACCGTGACCACACCCGGCGGCGGACAGCGCCCGACGACCTGGCGCCGGTGGGGCGCCCGCTGGATCGACTGGCTCCTGCCCTGGCTCATCGGCTCGCCGCTGTGGTTCCCGGCCGGCCACCTCATCCAGTCCGGCGCCGGCGAGCAGGCCGCGCTGCTGACCCGGGACGGTGCCCTCGACGCCGTGTTCGGCAAATGGGGCGACCTCGACGACGTCGGGCTCGCGGCGCTGTCCGGCTACTGGGGCACCATCGTGCTCATCGTCGGCTGCACGCTCACGGTGCAGGTCCTCCTCGTCGCGGCGTACGAGGTCGGCTTCGTGCACCGGTTCGGCCGGACCCCGGGGAAGATGGCGTTTTCGCTGACCGTCATCCGGGCCGGGACGGGTGCGGCCGGCGGGGCCCGGCTTTCGCTCATGGCGACCGCCCGGCGCACCGCGATCGCGGTCGTGCTCCCCGGGCTGGCCTGGGTGTTGCTGATCCTCGCGCTGCTGGACCTCAGCCTCCTGTGGACGGCCGTCGGCGTCCTACTGCTCGCGGGATCGATCGCCGACTGCCTCGCCCTGCGGGCCGCGCCCGAAGGCCGCACCTGCTGGCACGACCGCCGCGCCGGGTCGGTCGTCGTCCCGGTCACCTGGGTGCAGCAGCTCCGGCAGGTGCAGGACTCGCAGGCCGCGGCTCAGCTGCGTGAATCGGGCCGCCGCGCCGCCGATGAGATCCGCGCGCTGCGGTCCCGCGTGGCCGGTAATCCGGTGGACGACACCGCGTCCTGACGTCTCCGTGCGCCCTGGCTAGATTGTCGATCGCCCGGTGAAACCGGCCGGGGCGCTCGAGAGTCCAAGGGCGGACGAAAGAGGTGAGCCCGTGCGGAGCCGTTTCTTCCTGGCCGTCGCGGTGGTGCTGGGCACCGCCGCCTGCAGCACCGCCACCGGCGGTCAGGCGCAGCCCGTCCCGACCGTGACCAAGGTCGCCGGGCCGCAGATCGTGATCGCGACCATGCACGTCGCCCTGCCCGTCGGGGCGAAGTACACGGACAAAAGCGAGGACGGCCTCCTCGACGGCTGTGTCGCCGAAGGCGGCGCCGTCTGCCAGGCGCGGCTGCTGGACCTGCGCGAAGCGACTTCGGACCCCAACGCGCCCATCAACCTGCCCAGCGCGAAGCGGCCCTTCGGGTGGTACACCGGCACGGACGTCCCGACCTGCATCACCGCCGCCTCGCCGCCCGGCGACGCCGCCGTCGCGACCGGCAGCGACCTGCTCGAGTCCGGCTTCAAGCCGATCGGCCCGAAGAAGGCCGAGTACGGCAAGTGGCAGGTCACCTGCCAGGACTCGACGCAGAACAACCAGGTCCGGATGTGGTGGCTGCCGACGAGCAAGATCCTCGTCGTCGAGTACGGGTCCTTCCCCGAATGGGACGAGAAGATGGACTCGATGCTCGCGGCGGCGACGTTCAGCTGACGACGTCGAGCGCCGCCCGGATGATCGCGTCGGTGTCGATGCCGTGGTGGCGGTACACGTCCTCCAGCGACCCGGACTGACCGAAGCCCGTCACGCCCAGCGCGACCGACGGCACCCGGTTGATCCCGGCCAGGAACGCCAGCGTGTGCGGGTGCCCGTCCAGGACGGTGACCAGCGGCTTCGCCCGGGAAGCCGGGAACGCCTGGTCGAGGATCCACGACTCCCCGCCGCCCCGGCCCGAGCGCGCCTGCAGAGCCTCGAACAGCAGGCCCGGGCTCGTCACGCACACGACGTCGGCCTCGACCCCCACCTGGGCCAGCCGCTCGGCCGCCGCCAGGGTGTCCGGCACCAGCGCGCCCATCGCCGCCAGCGTGACCGCGGGGGAATCCGCGCGGCGCAGCAGGTACGCGCCCGCGACGACCTGACGGCGACGGCGTTCGCGCGCCGCCGGGTCCGTGGGCACGCCGGCCAGGGTCTGGTCGACCGGACGCGTCGAGAGCCGGAAGTACGACGACGTGCCGCCCGGCTTGCCCAACCGGCCGAGGGCCGCCAGCAGCGTCCACTCCGTGTCGATCGCGAACGCCGGTTCGTAGCTGACGCAGCCGGGCTGTTCGATGCCGATCGACGGCGTGGTGATCGACTGGTGCGCGCCGCCCTCCGGGGCGAGCGTGACACCGGACGGCGTGCCGATCAGGATCGACTGCCCGCCCGCGTAGATGCCGAACGACCACGGTTCCAGCGCGCGCTCGACGAACGGGTCGTACATGACGCCGATCGGCAGCAGTGGCTCGCCCCAGCGGCTCCAGGTCGCGCCCAGCTCGCCGAGCAGCCCCACGAGGTTCGTCTCGGCGATGCCCAGCTCGACGTGCTGCCCGGTCGGCTTCTCCCGCCAGTGCATGATCGTTTCGGGGTCGTCGTCGAACCAGTCGCGGCGCTCGGTCGCGGACCAGACGCCGACCTTGTTGACCCAGCCGCCGAGGTTGGTCGTCGAGCTGACGTCGGGACTGACCGTCACGACCCGCTTCGCCGCTTCGGGGGCCTCGCGCGTCAGGTCGAGCAGCACGCGTCCCAACGCGGCCTGGGTCGTCGCGGTCCCGGACGGCGTCCGCCCGATGTCGACCGGCAGCTCAAGCGAAGGCGCCGAAGGGACGTCAGGACGGCGAAGGCGTGAAGCGACTTCAGCGCACAACGCAGCTTCGGACGTCCCCTCAGCGAAGCCCTCCCACGGCGAAGCGAGGTCCGTTCCCAGCGACGAAGCCAGCTCTTCCATCTGCGCGACGGTCAGCAGCGACGAGTGGTTCTGCGGGTGTCCCTGGGTGGGGAGGCCACGGCCCTTGACGGTGTAGGCGAAGATCACCGTCGGCCGGCTGTCCGAAATGGACGCGAAGACCTCGTCGAGCGAGCCGAGGTCGTGGCCACCGAGGTTCCGGATCGCGGCCAGCAGCGTCTCGTCGTCCAGCGAGGCGACCAACGAAGCCAGCGCGGCGTCGCCCGCGGGAAGCCGGTCACGCAGCTGGGCCGCGTCGCAGCGCAGCAGCCGCTGGTACTCGGGGTTCGGCATCGCGTCGATGCGCGCCCGCAGCTCCGCGCCGCCGGGCCGGGTGAACAGCTCCTCCAGCAGCCGCCCGTACTTCAGCGTCAGCACCTGCCAGCCGGCCGCGTCGAACATGCCCTGCAGCCGCCCGGCCGCGATGTTCGGCACGACGCGGTCGAGCGACTGGCGGTTGAGGTCGACGATCCAGACGATTTCGCCCAGCTCCGCGACCCCCGGGTCGAGGATGGCTTCCCAGATCGCGCCTTCGTCCAGTTCGGCGTCGCCGACCAGCGAGTACTGGCGGCCCGAGCCGGCGGACGAGCCCCGCGTCGTCAGGTAGCGGCGGGCCAGCGCGCCCCAGATCGGGGCGGTCGCGCCGATGCCGACCGAACCGGTCGAGTAGTCCACCGGGTCGGGGTCCTTGGCGCGGCTCGGGTAGCTCTGCAGCCCGCCGAACTCGCGCAGCGTCGGCAGGTAGGCCTCGTCCAGCTCGCCGAGCAGGTAGTTGATCGCGTGGAGCACCGGCGACGCGTGCGGCTTCACCGAGACGCGGTCCTCGGGACGCAGGTGCCGGAACCACAGCGACGTCATGATCGAGACCAGCGACGCGCACGACGCCTGGTGCCCGCCGACCTTGAGCCCGGACGGGTTGGGCCGGACGCGGTTGGCCTGGTGCACGATCGCGGTGGCGAGCCACAGCACCCGCCGTTCGATCGCGGCGAGCTCGTCCGAGCCGGTCGCCGGAGCCGTCGGGGAGGCCTGAGTCATCGTCGACACCTTTCGTGCAGGAAGCGCCCCCTAGGACAGCACTGGTGGACGCAACGCACAACCGATACCGCCGGAAGTGAGCAGAATGCCCACCGGCGACGGACGGCTCAGGTCTCCGGCTGCGCAGAATGCACGCGCTCGAGCAGGGGCGTCAGCCGGTACGGGACGAGTTCGCGCATGACGAGCGAGATGTTCGTCCGCTCGACCCCGGGCGAGGCCAGGATGCGCCCGGCGATCCGGTAGAGGTCGTCGGCGTCGACGGCCACCACCTGCACCATCAGGTCGCTCGCCCCGGTCAGCCCGCACACCTCGGTGACCTCGGGAATCGTCGCGAGCGCGTCGGCGATTTCGGCCAGCCGCCGCTGGTCGACCTGCGCGTTGACGAACGCCCGCAGCGGGTAGCCCAGGCGAGCCGGGTCGATGCGGCGTTCGAACGACCCGAGGACGCCGCGCTGCTCCAGCCGCGCGAGCCGGGCCTGCACCGTGTTGCGGGACAGGCCCAGCCGTTCGGCCAGCGCGACCGCCGTGGACCGGGGGTCCTCCCCCAGCGCCTGGAGCAGGCGCGCGTCGATCTCGTCGATGGTTTCCGGCACGCCGCCGATTTTGTCAGCCCAGGTACTTCTCGAGGTCGTCGAGGACCCGCATGGCCCCGATCGGGCCGAGGCCGAGGAACCACACCTCGTCGGCGACCGGGATGGCGTGCTTGGCCTTCACCGCGCCCAGCCCGGCCCACAGCCCGCTGCTCGTGACGGCCTTCTCGTCGGCGCTCGGCCCCGCGCCGTAGCTGGAGTAGAAGATCCAGTCGGCGTCGGCTTCGTCGATGCGCTCCTTGGAGATCTGCGCGGCGAGTTCGTCGATGTTCTGGTTCGCCGGCCGCTCCAGGCCGACGTCCTTGAGGACGACGCCGATGAAGGACAGGTTGCCGTAGAGCCGGATGTTGCCGGAGAGGAACCGCAGCAGCGAGATCTTGGGCGCCCCCTTGATCCCGGCCTTCACCTCGTTCGCGCGCTTCTGGTAGTCGTTCAGCAGCCCGACGGCCTTCGTCTCGTCGCCCAGCGAGGCCCCGATCAGCAGCAGGTTCTCCTTCCACGGGAAGCCGGGCCGGATGCTGAACACCGTCGGCGCGATCTTCGACAGCTGCGGGTAGAGGTCGTTGGCGCGCAGCTTGCTGCCGACGATCAGGTCCGGGTCCAGCGCGGCGATCTGCTCGAGGTTCAGATTGTTGATCTCCCCCACCGCCGGGATGCCCTTGACGCGGTCGGCCAGGTAGGACGGCACGCCGCTCTGCCCGGCGGTGGTGGCCATGCCGACCGGGGTGACGCCGAGCGCGAGGACGTCGTCGAGCTCCCCGCTGTCGAGGACCACGACCCGCGTGGGCTTCTTGTCGAGCTTCGTCTTGCCCAGCGCGTGCGTGACGGTGCGCGGGAAGACACCCGGGCTGACGTCCGCGCCCAGCTTGGCGGTCTCGCTGTCGGCGGTCGAGAACAGGCGCCCGCCCGTCGCGACTTCCTGGTCGCCGACGCCGGAGCTGCTCGGCTTTTCCGGCTGGCCGCAGGCGGCGAGGAGCGTGACCGACGACAGGACGGCGACCACGGATGTCCACTTAGGACGCATCGGGAGTTCCTTCTTCTCGGGGGGTGGCCCGCCGCCGGCCGATCGGGACGACCAGGGGCGTGGCGGAGACGGGGTCTTCGATGACCCGGCAGGGCATGCCGAAGACGTCGGCGACGAGCTCGGCGGTGAGGATGTCGGCGGGCGCGCCCTCGGCGGCGATCCGGCCGTCCTTCATCGCGATCAGGTGGTCGCCGTAGCGGGCGGCCAGGTTGAGGTCGTGGAGGACGATGACGATCGTCCGGCCGTCCTCGGCGTTCAGCTCGGACAGCAGGTCGAGAACCTCGACCTGGTGGGCGATGTCGAGGAACGTCGTGGGCTCGTCGAGCAGCAGCAACGGCGTCCGCTGCGCCAGCGCCATGGCGATCCACACGCGCTGGCGCTGCCCGCCGGACAGCTCGTCGACGGGCCGGTCGGCCAGCTCGACGGTGTCGGTCGCGAGCATCGCCTTCGCGACGGCGTCGTCGTCCTCGTCGCTCCAGCGGCGGAACATCCCCTGGTGCGGGTAGCGGCCGCGGCCGACGAGGTCGGCGACGGTGATGCCTTCGGGCGCGGTCGGCGACTGCGGCAGCAGGCCCAGCACGGTCGCGACGTCCTTGCTGCGCCACGTCGTGAGGCCCCTGCCGTCGAGGTAGACGGCGCCCGCGGTCGGCGTGAGCAGCCGCGCGAGCCCGCGCAGGAGCGTCGACTTCCCGCAGGCGTTCGTCCCGACGATCATGGTGACCTTGCCGGGCGGGATCCGGACGGAGAGGTCCTTGACGACCCGCAGCGGCCCGTAGCCGAGGTCGAGGTTCTCGGTGTGCAGTGTCACGGCGTTCCTCTCACACTCGCCCGGCGCGGTTGGCCGTCGCGAGCAGCCACAGCAGGTAGGGCGCGCCCACGGCGCCGGTGACGACGCCGACCGGCAGCTGGGCGCCGAGCAGGTGCTGGGCGGCGAAGTCGCCCAGCAGCACCACGAGCGCGCCGGTCAGCGCCGCGGGGACGAGTCCCGCGCGAGCCCCGCCGATGAGCCGGGTCGCGATCGGGTTGGCCACGAAGGCGACGAACGCGACCGGCCCGGCGGCCGCCGTCGCGAACGCGGCCAGCGCGACGGCGACCAGGAGGAGCGTCACGCGGCTGCGTTCGACGCGCAGGCCGAGCCCGGCGGCGGTGTCGTCGCCCAGCTGCAACCCGGTGAGCGCGCGGCTCTGGACCAGAGCCGCCGGCAGCAGGACGACGAGCGCGGCGGCGAGCGGCAGGGCGTGGTCCCAGCCGCGGCCGTTGAGGTTGCCCGTCAGCCAGACCAGGGCCTGCTGGGCGAGGGTGACGTCGGCCCAGGTCATCAGGTACGAGACGACGCTGGTCAGCACCGCGCCGACGCCGACGCCGACGAGCACCAGCCGGTAGCCGTGGACGCCGCCGCGGCGGGCGAGCAGGTAGATCGTGGCGCCGGTGAGCAGCGCGCCGGCCAGCGCCGCGGCCGAGACGACCGCGCCGCCGGCCCCGACCAGCACGATCGCGACGACCGCCGCCGCGCTCGCGCCCTGCGTCACGCCGATGACGTCGGGGCTGGCCAGCGGGTTGCGCAGGAGGCGCTGGAAGAGCGCGCCGGAGGTCCCGAAGGCGACGCCGACGAGCACGCCGGTGACGGCTCGGGGCAGCCGGAGCTCGGTGACGACGTAGGCCGCGCGGCCGACGCCGTCGCCGCCGAACAGGAGGCCGGGAAGGTCGCCGAGCGGGACCGGGAAGTCGCCCACCGCCAGGGAAAGCGCGAAGACGACGACGATCGCGACGAAGAGCAGCAGGGACACCGAACGGGTCCGGACCACGCCACGGCGGCGCGCGGCGGCGACCACCTCGACGGCGTTCACACCGCCACGACCTTCCGGCGCCGCACCAGGAACACGAACACGGGCGCGCCGACGAGCGCGGTGACGATCCCGACCTGCACCTCGGCCGGGCGCGCGACCACGCGGCCCAGCACGTCGGAAACCAGCAGGAGCAGCGGCGCCAGCAACGCCGAGTACGGCAGCAGCCAGCGGTGGTCGGGGCCGGTGAGCAGCCGCGCGGCGTGCGGCACGGTCAGCCCGACGAACGCGATCGGCCCGGCGATCGCCGTCGCCGAACCGCACAGCACGACGACGGCGAGCGCGCACACCAGCCGCGCGACCGGCACGTTCTGGCCGAGCGAGCGGGCGACGTCCTCGCCGAGCGCGAGCGCGTTGAGCAGCCGGGCGGAGACGAGCGCGAGCACGACGCCCGCCAGGACGAACGGCACGGCCTGGGTGATCGTCGCCGCGTCCCGGCCGGTCAGCGAGCCGACCTGCCAGAAGCGGTACTGGTCGAAGGTCGTGGCGTCGGTCAGCAGCAGCGCGCTCGTCACCGAAGCCAGGGCCGCCGTCACCGCGGCGCCGGCGAGCGCGAGCTTCACCGGTGTCGCCCCCGCCCGGCCGAGCGAGCTGACGCCGTAGACGACAGCCCCGGCCGCCGCGGCACCCGCGAAGCCGAACCACACGTAGCCGCCGACGCTGGTGATGCCGAACGTGCCGATGCCCAGGACGACGAAGAGCGCCGCGCCGGCATTGACGCCGAGCAGTCCGGGGTCGGCCAGCGGGTTGCGCGTCGCGCCTTGGATGACGGCGCCGGACAGGCCCAGCGCGACGCCGGCGAGCACCCCGGCGAGCGTGCGCGGGAGCCGGAGTTCGCGGACCACGAGGTGGTCGGGGTTCGCCGGGTCGAAGTGGAAGAGCGCGTCCAGCACGGTGCCCGGGCTCAGGCCGCGGGTGCCGACGGCGATGCTGAGCAGCACGGCGGCGGCGAGCGCCGCGGCGAGGACCAGCAGCCCCGCCGTCAGCGGGAGCGATCGGGTGCGCACTGGTCGTTACCTTTGCTAACAGGTGTTTAGGCTTGCCTAATCTAAGGCTCAGCACTTGAAGGCTCAAGTTCCGTGAGCGGCATCACCGGACCGAGGTTGTCATCCGACCGTTTCCGATATATCGTGAACGTGTCGCAACAGTTCGAGAAAGGAACCCAGACATGCGTAGGCAACGACACCCCTTCGCTCACGAACGTGGGCGCGCCTCATTCGGGCCCTTCGGTGGTTTCGGCGAGTTCCCCCCGGGCTTCGGCCCCGGTGGACGCGGTCGCGGCCACGGACCGGGCCGGCGGGGTCACGGCGGACGGCGCAGCCGCCGCGGTGACGTCCGCGCCGCGATCCTGGCGCTGCTCGCCGAGCAGCCCCGGCACGGCTACGAGATCATCCGCGAGATCGGCGAACGCTCCGGCGGCTTCTGGCGGCCGAGCCCCGGCTCGGTCTACCCGACGCTGCAGCTGCTGGCCGACGAAGGCCTGGTCATCAGCAAGGACGAGCACGGCAAGAAGCTCTTCGAGCTGACCGACGCCGGCCGCACCGCCGCGGAAGAGCAGGACAGCACCCCGCCGTGGGAGCACATCGCGCAGGACGTCGACCCGACCGAGGTCGGGCTCGCCAAGGCGGGCAAGAACCTGGCCGCCGCCGTCGTGCAGATCATGCGCGCGGGCACCGAAAGCCAGCAGGCCCGCGCGGCCGAAGTGCTCAACGACGCCCGGCGATCGCTCTACGGCATCCTCGGCGAAGACGACGAGGAATCCGCTTCGGGTGAAGCGGCAGCCGAGTGACCTGGTACGACGAGGCCGGTGGGCTTGACCCGCGTGTGGACGCGGTAGCCCACCGGCAGCGTCAGGTCGTGCGCGCGATTCCCATTACGCTGCACCGACTCCGCGATCGCCTGTTCGGCGACGCGCTTGCTGAACTCGATCTTCAGCACCGTCTCGAGGTCCCGCGCCGTCTGGAACCGCCATTCGGTGGTGACCCGGCGGCAGCCGAACCCGGCCCGGGCGAAGAACCGTTCGACGGCGCCCGGGTCGTAGTGCGGTAGGTCGGCGCGCATCCAGGTGCCGTAGGGCTCGCTGGTCACGTCGAGGTCGACGATCAGGAGCACCCCGCCCGGCCGCAGCACCCGCTCCGCCTCCGCGAGCCCCGGCTCGCAGCCGGGCCCGAAGAAGTACGCCGTGCGCGCGTGGACGACGTCGACGCTCGCGCTGCGGACCGGCAGCCGCTGGGCCCGGCCCATCTTGACGTCCACGTTCGACAGACCCTTCACGCGCTCCAACGCGCTTCGCACGAGCGGCTCGTGGGGCTCCACCCCGAGCACCGAACGCGCGTCGCGCGCGAAGCGCGGCAGGTGGAACCCGTCGCCGCAGCCGATGTCCAGCACGTCCCGGCCGACCCAGTCACCCTCTTCACGCAGCACGCGCCAGATCTCGCCGCCGCTGTCCTGCGCCCGGTTCTCCAGCTCGTAATCGGCCTGGTAGTACCAGATGTTCGGACTCGGCACGACCTCCGCGCGCCGGGACGACCACCGCACCGTTGCTCCTTTCGGGCCCTTCACCCGCCGACAGTGATCGACCGGCGGCGAATTCTTGGCGGAAACCTTACGGATCACGCATAGAATTCGGTGGGTCTCGGGAGGAGCACCCATGGCGATCGACCCGTCCAGTACCCCATCCCCGGTCCCGGCCGGAATTCCGTGCTGGATCGAGCTGGCCTGCCGCGAGCAGGCCGTGGCGGAGAGATTCTACGGGGCCCTCTTCGGCTGGACGTACGCCACTCAGCGCGACCCGGCGACGTCCGACGGCCGGTACGCCATCGCGACGCTGAACACGGTCCCGGTGGGCGGCCTCTACCGCGCCGCTCAGGGCGCGCCGCTGGGCTGGATGCCGCACCTGTCCGTGCCGCACACCGCGAGTGCGGCCGAATGGGTGGAGCACCTCGGTGGGCGGCTGACGCTCGGGCCGATGCCGATCCCGCAGCGCGGCACGATCCTGCACGCCTTCGACGCGTGCGGCGCGCCGGTGGTGTTCTGGGAGGTGCCGCCGGACTGGGAGTTCGTCACCGGGATCCCCAACACCTTCAGCGGCGCGGACCTCAACACCCACGACGGCGTCGCGGCGGATCACTTCTACACCAAGCTGTTCACCTACGGGAGCCACCAGATCGGCGACGGCGAGTCGCTGGACTACGTCGAATGGCTCATCGAGCACGAGCCGGTGCTGTACCGGTACGTGATGGGCTCGGAGTACAGCATCGACACGCCGCCGCACTGGCTCGTCTACTTCGACATCGACCCGGCCCGCGGCGTCGACGCCGTCGCCGGCGAAGCGCTGATGAACGGCGGCACCGTCGTGATCCAGCCCTACGACACGCCGTTCGGCCGGATGTCGATCCTCGCCGACCCGGAAGGTGCCGTCTTCGCGGTGATCGACCACTCGCGCGTCTCCGAGGAGTGGGGCCGCGCCGAAGTCGACGATCCCTACGACGACTGACGCCCGGCGAACGCGAGCCCCGCGACGAGCGCGTAGCCGCCCGCCACCAGCCACATCCCGGTGGCGGGCAGCAGCGCGCCGACGAGCGCGACGCCGATCGCTCCCCCGGTCTGCCGCGACGCGTTGAGCACGCCCGCGGCCAGCCCGGCCTTGCCCGGCAAGGAGTTCATCGCCAGCGACGTCATCGCGGGCATGGCCAGCGAGCAGCCGCCGAACACGACCGAGACCACGGCGAACAGCACGAGCGCGCGGTCCGCGGGCAGCAGCGCGAAGCCCGCCGAACCGGCCAGGCCCGCCAGCGCGCCGGCGACCATCGGCACGCGCGGGCCGAAGCGCCCGGTCAGGCGGCCGCTGAAGAACGCGTTGAGCCCGACCACCAGCGTCAGCGGCACCAGGGCGAGCCCGGCGGCGAGCGCGCCGAGCGACCAGGCGCGCTGCAGGTACAGCGCGAGGCAGAAGAGCGTGCCGTAGAGGCAGAAGTTGAACAGGCCGCCGATCCCGGTCGCCACCGCGAAGTTACGGATCTTCAGGATGCCGAGCGGCAGCACGGGTTCCGCGACGCGCTTTTCGACCGCCACGAACACCGCGCCGGCCACCAGTCCCCCGGCCAGCAGCGCGAGGGTCGCGGGCGCGAACCAGCCGGCGTGCCCGGATTCGATGAATCCGGCGACGATCCCCGCGAGCGACGCCGTGCCCGTCACCTGCCCGAACGGATCGAGGCGGGTGGCGCTGTGGCGTGGCGGTTCCGCGACCGCGCGGCGCGTCAGCACGATCGCGACGACGCCGACCGGGACGTTGACCGCGAAGACGAGCCGCCAGTCGGCGAGGCCGACCGCGAGCCCGCCGAGCATCGGCCCGGCCGCGAGCCCGACCCCGCTCATGCCGCCCCACACGCCGAGGGCGCGCGCCCGCTCCCGCGCGTCCGGGAACTGGTGGACGATCAGCGCGAGCGACGACGGCAGCAGCGCGGCGGCACCCGCGCCCTGGACGGCCCGTGCCGCGATCAGCCAAGCCGTGTCACCGGCGAGTGCGCAGCCGATGCTCGCGACGACGAAGACGGCGACGCCCGCTTCGAAGACGCGTCGCGAACCCCACCGGTCGCCGGCGGCGCCCCAGGTGAGCAGGAACGCGGCGAGCGTGACGGTGTAGGCGTCGACGACCCACTGCAGCGCGGCGGTCGACGGTTCGCCGAAATCGGCCCCGATCGCGGGCAGGGCGAGGTTCACGATGGTCGCGTCGAGCGTGATCATCACGAAGCCCAGGCAGACGGCGGTGAGCGCCAGTTTCGCCGGGGCGCGGGTCTCGGTGGGCATGTCCCGAGTGAAACCCACCGAAGCTTCGGTGGTCCACGACGTGTCGCCTACCGCTGGGAGGCGACGGCTCCCACCGCAGGTCAGCCGAGCGGGACGAACGCCGAAAGCAGGAGCCAGGACACCACGGCCGAAGGCAGCAGCGAGTCGAGGCGATCCATGATCCCGCCGTGCCCGGGCAGCAGGGTGCCCATGTCCTTGACGCCGAGGTCGCGCTTGATCAGCGACTCGACGAGGTCGCCCAGGGTCGCGGTCAGCACGATCGCGACACCGAAGATCACGCCCTGCCAGACGTGGCCGTCCAGCAGCAGGCTGAGGGTCAGGGCGCCGGCCACGACACCGCCGACGACCGAACCCGCGAAGCCTTCCCAGGTCTTCTTCGGGCTGATCGACGGCGCCATCGGGTGCTTGCCGCCGAGCACGCCGGCGATGTAGCCGCCGGTGTCCGAGGCGACGACGCCGATCAGGAAGGTCAGGACTCGCCCGACGCCGTCCGACGGCGGCACGAGCATCGCCGCGAAAGCGCCGAAGAGCGGCAGGTAGGCGGCGGCGAACACCGACGCGCTGATGTCGCGCAGGTAGCCCTTCGCGCCGCCGGGCAGGCGCCACAGCAGGCAGGCGAGCACAGTGAGGACGAACGCGGTGAGCGCGCCTTCGCGGCCGAACGGCCAGGCGAGCCAGATCATCGCCTGCCCGCCGACGAGCACCGGGATCATCGCGACCCGCGTGTCGGCGACCCGGCGCAGCACCCCGGCGAACTCGAAGGTGCCGACCGCGATCGCGATCGCGATGATCCCGATGAACAGGAAGCGCACGGTGAGCAGGGAAACGATGATCGCGGCCCCGAGCAGCAGCCCGACCCCGATCGCCGCGGGCAGGTTCCGGCCGGCCTTGGAGGCCTTCTTGGCCTCGGGGGCCGGGACAGCCGGCCCGGCCGCGGCGCTTCCGGCAGCCGACAACCGGTCCGCTTCGCCGCTTCCCGGCGCCTCGGCCGCGAGCGGCGTTTCCGCCGCGCTCGAATCCGAGGCCGCGGGCGCGCCCGGTTCCGGCGTCGCGGTGGTTCCCGGGAACTCCGGCGTGGCCGGAGCGCCGGTGTCCGGTGTCCCCGGCGCCCCGGGAGCCGCCGGCTGATCCCCGGTGGCTTCCACCCGGTCCTCGCGTTCCTCGCTCACCTGTGCCATCAGACCTCGAGCAGCTCGGCTTCCTTGTGCTTGACCAGCTCGTCGACCTTGTGCGAGTAGGTGTCGGTGAGGTTCTGCAGTTCCTTCTCCGCGCGCACGACCTCGTCTTCGCCCGCTTCGCCGTCCTTGCCGATGCGGTCGAGCTCTTCCTTGGCCTTGCGGCGGATGCTGCGGATGGTCACCCGGGCGTCCTCGCCCTTGCTCTTGGCGACCTTGACCATCTCCTTGCGCCGCTCCTCGGTGAGCTGCGGGATGACGATCCGGATCACGTTGCCGTCGTTACTCGGGTTGACGCCGAGGTCGGACTCGCGGATCGCCTTCTCGATGGCGTTCAGCTGCGACTGGTCGTAGGGCTTGATCAACGCCATCCGCGCCTCCGGCACGTTGACGCTGGCCAGCTGGTTCAGCGGGGTCGGCGCGCCGTAGTAGTCGACGACGATGCGCGAAAACATCGACGAGGTGGCCCGGCCGGTGCGCACCGACGTCAGGTCGTCCTTCGCGACGGACACCGCTTTTTCCATCTTCTCCTCGGCGTCGAGGAGGGTCTCGTCGATCACGGCTACTCCCGGTGTTGTGATGGTGTGGCGCTTGCTGATCCCAGCAGGTCTAGGCCGGCACCCCGTCGGCGGGGGTGCTGACCAACGTGCCGATTCTTTCACCACTCACCGCGCGGGCGATGTTCCCCTCGGTGAGCAGGTTGAACACGATGATCGGCATGTTGTTGTCCATGCAGAGGCTGAACGCCGTCGCGTCGGCGACCTTGAGGTCCCGCTCCAGCACCTCGCGGTGGGTGATTTCGCGGAACATCTCGGCGGTGGGGTCGGCCTTCGGGTCCGCGGTGTAGACGCCGTCGACGGCCTTGGCCATCAGCACGGCCTCGCAGCCCAGCTCGAGCGCCCGCTGCGCCGCCGCGGTGTCGGTGGAGAAGTACGGCATGCCGACCCCGGCGCCGAAGATCACGACGCGCCCCTTCTCCAGGTGCCGCTCGGCGCGGCGCGGGATGTAGGGCTCGGCGACCTGGCCCATCGTGATGGCGGTCTGCACGCGGGTGGGCAGGCCCTCCTTCTCCAGGAAGTCCTGCAGCGCCAGGCAGTTCATCACGGTACCCAGCATCGCCATGTAGTCGGCGCGGTCGCGGTCCATGCCGCGCTGCGAAAGCTCCGCGCCGCGGAAGTAGTTGCCGCCGCCGATCACGACCGCGACCTGGACGCCGGTGCGGGCGACGTCGGCGATCTGCTGCGCGACCGAGTGGACGACATCCGGATCGACGCCGATCGAACCACCGCCGAACATTTCGCCGCCCAGCTTCAGCAGCACCCGCCGGTAGCCACCCTCGACCCGGTCACCCATCTATGTCGCCTCCTAGGCCCTTCGACCCGCTGAATTCTTCTCTGGACCCGGCAGTGCCCCGTCCCCGATGGACGGAGACGGGGCACTGGAGGGGTGAAACCTACGCCCGGACCTGGCCTCAGGCCTGGCCGACCTCGAAGCGGGCGAACTTCGTGATCGTCACGCCCGCCGCGTCGAGCAGGGCCTTGACGGTCTTCTTGTTGTCCTTGACCGACGCCTGCTCGAGCAGGACGTTGTCCTTGTAGTAAGCGTTGACCTTGCCCTCGATGATCTTCGAGATGGCCTGCTCCGGCTTGCCCTCTTCACGAGCGGTCTTCTCCGCGATGGAGCGCTCGTTCTCGACGATCTCGGCGGGCACCTCGTCGCGGGTCAGGTACTTCGCGCGCAGCGCGGCGACCTGCATGGCGGCACCGCGGGCGGCCTCGACGTCGTCACCGGTGAACTCGACGAGCACACCGACGGCCGGCGGCAGGTCGGAGCCGCGGCGGTGCAGGTAGGTCGCGGTCTGGCCCTCGAAGGCCACGACGCGGCGCAGCTCGAGCTTCTCGCCGATGCGGGCGGAGAGCTCCTGGACGACCTCGTTGACGGTCTTGCCGTCCAGCTCGGCGCCCTTGAGGGCCTCCACGTCGCTGGTCTTGAGGGTCTTCGCGACCTCGACGATCTTCGCGGCGAGCGCCTGGAAGTCGGCGTTCTTCGCGACGAAGTCGGTCTCGGAGTCCAGCTCGATCAGGACGCCGCCCTCGCCGGTGACCAGGCCCTCGGCGGTGGCGCGCTCGGCGCGCTTGCCGACGTCCTTGGCGCCCTTGATGCGGAGGAACTCGACGGCCTTCTCGAAGTCGCCGTCGTTCTCCTCCAGCGCCTTCTTGCAGTCCATCATGCCCGCGCCGGTCATCTCGCGCAGGCGCTTCACGTCAGCGGCGGTGTAGTTCGCCATTCTGGTAAATCCGTCCTTTTCAGGTACGCGAAAACTCTGGGTTGCTACGCCCGTGCGGCCGGCCACGAGGGCCGGCCGCACGGACGATGGGACATCAGGAGGAGGCGGTGGCCTGCTCGGCGGGGGCCTCGGCCGGCGTCTCGGTCGGCGCCTCGACGGCCGCGGCCGCCTCGGTCGCGTCGGCGGCGGCGGTCTCGGAGCCGGCGAGCAGCTCCTTCTCCCACTCGGCCAGCGGCTCGTCGGCGGCGACGCCCGGCTCCGGCTTGGTGTCGGCCGAAGCGCCGTTGCGGCTGGACCGCTGCATCAGACCGGCGGCCGCGGCCTCGGCCACGACCTTGGTCAGCAGCGCGGCGGAGCGGATCGCGTCGTCGTTGCCCGGGATCGGGTAGTCGACCTCGTCCGGGTCGCAGTTGGTGTCCAGGATCGCGACGACCGGGATGTTCAGCTTGCGAGCCTCGCCGACGGCGATGTGCTCCTTCTTCGTGTCGACGATCCACACGATGCTGGGCACCTTGGCCATGTCGCGGATACCGCCGAGGGTCCGCTCGAGCTTGTCCTTCTCGCGGGTCAGCGTCAGGATCTCGCGCTTGGTGAGACCTTCGAAGCCGCCGGTCTGCTCACGCGACTCGAGCTCCTTCAGGCGGAGAAGACGCTTGTGCACCGTCTGGAAGTTGGTCAGCATGCCGCCGAGCCAGCGCTGGTTCACGTAGGGCATGCCCACGCGCGAGGCTTCGGCCGCGATGGCTTCCTGAGCCTGCTTCTTGGTGCCGACGAACATGATCGTGCCACCGTGCGCGACGGTTTCCTTGATGAACTCGTACGCACGGTCGATGTAGGTCAGCGTCTGCTGCAGGTCGATGATGTAGATGCCGTTGCGCTCGGTGAAGATGTAGCGCTTCATCTTCGGGTTCCACCGACGGGTCTGGTGCCCGAAGTGGACGCCGCTGTCGAGCAGCTGCTTCATGGTGACGACGGCCATTGCCGGAATCAACCTCTTCTGTGTCGTGCGCGCCCCGCGGTGGTTCGCCGCTGACGCGCTGCTCGGTTTTGTCGCTCGCGGCCGGGTGGCCGCTCGCCCTGGTGCCCGTGGCGGTGTCCGGACCCTGAGGAGTGAGGAGCCCCAGGGACCGCCGGACATCGTGCGACTCGCCGGCGAAATCCGCCGGGTATCGCGCACGTGCACGCGAAGTCAGCCCGCTCACGCGGACCGCGGAAAAGATTCTACCCCCTGCCACCAGCCCCTCCCCCACCGGCGGCCGCGGACGGACGGAGTTGTCCACATCGGGTCCGGTTGTCCACAGATTCGGCTTCGGGTCCCCACGGGCGTCCCGGGTGCCGCAGGCTGGAGCCATGGAGTGGATCAAGGGTTTCCGACACCGGGCAACGGGTCGTGGTCTGGTCGTGGTCGCGCTGGTCACGGCCGGTTTTGTGATGGTGTTCGGCGGTGGGGCTTCGGCGCCGGCGGCGGGTGTCCGGCCGACCGGCTCGGCGGTCGGCGCCGGTGGTGAGCCGGTCCGATCCGGGGTGGCAGCGGCGCTGGGGCTGGGGATGCCTGCTGCTTGGGCCGACCTCGGGCCACCACCGGCACCTCCGCCACGACCGGGCGATTTCGGGCCACCGTGGGCGGACACTTTCGGCCCGCCCCAGCCGGGCGATCTCAGGTCACCGTGGGCGGGGCGGGCGAGCTCCGAACCGGCGGCAGCGGCGATACCCCTCCGCCCGGCCACGCCCGCCGCGGAGCCCCACTCCTCCGGGCCCGCCGGATCCACCCCGGCCGGCTCGGCGCCGGCCGTGCCCCAAGCGCGGCTGTCTTGGCCACTTTCACCCGTTCCGGTGGTCACCAAGTACTTCGACGCCCCCGAAACGCCCTACGGCGCCGGGCACCGCGGCGTCGACCTGGCCGCCGTACCCGGGCAGGAGGTGCTGGCGGCCGATGCCGGCGTCGTCGTCTTCGCCGGGCTCGTGGCCGGGCGTCCCGTGATCTCCGTCGACCACGACGGCGGCCTGCGCACCACCTACGAGCCCGTCGAGCCGAAGGTGGCCGTCGGGGAGCAGGTCTACCGGGGGCAGGTGCTCGGGTCCGTCCTCGCCGGGCACCCGGGCTGCGCGATCGCCGCCTGCCTGCACTGGGGCGTGCGGCGGGGCGACGAGTACGTCGATCCCCTCGCCCTCACCGGTGAGGTGGGCGAGTTCCGGCTCAAGCCGTGGGGAGGTGGTCCGTGATCAGGAGCCGGTCTGCTCGACCAGCTTGGCGCGCAGCCGCATGACCGCCCGCGTGTGCAGCTGGCTGACTCGCGACTCGGTGACACCGAGGACCTTGCCGATCTCGGCGAGGGTCAGGCTCTCGAAGTAGTAGAGGCTGACCACGATCTTGTCGCGCTCGGTCAGCTGCGCGATGGCCTGCGCGAGCTGGCGGCGGTTGTCCTGGTCGACGAGCACCGCGACCGGGTCGACGGCGTCGTCGTCGGGGATGGTGTCGACCAGCGAGCCGCTGTCCTTGCCCGCGGCCACCAGGTCCTCCAGCGCGACGACGCTGGTGAGCTGCAGCTGGCCGTAGAAGTCGCGCAGGTCGTCGAGGCCGATGCCGAGCTCGGCGGCGAGCTCCGCGTCGGTCGGGGTGCGGTTCAGGCGGGCGCCGAGGCGCTCCATCGCGCGCTCGGCCTCCTTGGCCTTGCTGCGGACGGCGCGCGGCACCCAGTCCTGCGAACGGAGGTCGTCCAGGATCGCGCCGCGGATGCGCTGCATCGCGTACGTCTCGAAGCGCAGACCGCGCTCGGGGTCGAACTTCTCGATCGCGTCGACGAGCCCGAAGATGCCGGACTGCACGAGGTCGCCCACGTCGACGTGGGTCGGCAGGCCGGTGCCGACCCGGCCCGCGACGTACTTGACCAGCGGGGCGTAGTGCAGCACGAGCCGATCGCGCGACGCCTGGTCGGGGCCGTCGGCGAACTGCCGCCACAGCGCCGCGATCCCGGCGTCGACGTCGTAACCGGCCCGCGCTTCCGCGGGCACGGCGGCGTCACCGCGAGTGGTCACTCCGGTGGCGTCGGTCACGTGCGGCCCTGCGGTCATTGCACAGTCGTTCTCGGCATGCGGCTCAGTATCGTCTCCGTGCTCGTGCGGATGCGCGTGCGCCGCCGGGCCCGCTGGTGACGACCCCGGCGAGACTCCCCGGGCCGCCTCAGGCCCTGGGGTGCGCTCGGTCATGGATCGCTTTCAACCGGTCGACGGTCACATGAGTGTAGAGCTGCGTCGTGGCAAGCGTAGCGTGACCAAGCAGTTCCTGAACGCTCCTGAGATCGGCACCCCCCTCCAGCAGATGCGTCGCGGCCGAATGACGCAGGCCGTGAGGCCCCATGTCGGTCGCTCCAGGCACCGCCGAGACGGCGTCGTGCACCACCCGCCGCACCGCACGCGGGTCGAGGCGTTTCCCCCGTGCACCGAGGAAAAGCGCGGGCTCGACGCGCTCACCGGCGGTTTCCGCGACGATCTTCGGCCGCCCCTCGGTGATCCAGTCGTCGAGGGCTTCCGCCGCCGGGACGCCGAACGGCACCACCCGCTCCTTGCCGCCCTTGCCGAGCACCGTCACGACACGACGGGAGAAGTCGGCGCCGCCGACGTCCAACCCGCACAACTCGGACACGCGGATGCCGGTGGCGTAGAGCAGCTCGACGATCGCGCGATCACGCAGGGCGACAGGATCACGCTGGGCCGCGCCGGCCGCCGACGCCCGCATGACCTCACCCGCCTGCCCGGCGCGCAGCACCCCGGGCAGGGTGCGGTGCGCCCGCGGGGCGGCGAGCCGCCCACCAGGGTCGGTGGCGAGGACACCGGTGCGGTGCGCCCAGGCGGTGAACGTCCGCGCCGAGGCCGCGCGCCGGGCGAGCGTCGTCCGGCTCGCCCCGCCGGTCTGCTGGGCGGCGAGCCACGCCCGCAGCCGGCCGAGGTCCAGCTCCGCGAGCCCGCCACCGCCGTCCACGACGAACCCCAGCAGCGCGACCGCATCACCGACGTACGCCCGGACGGTGTGCGCGGACAGTCCCCGCTCCAGCCCGAGGTGCCGTTCGTAGCCGGTGACGACGGCCTGGACGGGCTCGGGCAGCGCGGCCCGGAGCGCGCGCAGGTCCGGGCGGCGCTCCCGGCCGGAGCGTGATGACGGCGGCATGGCTGTCACGCTGCGCGAACAACCGTCCTCGGTCAAGGATCGCCACGCGGCCCCACCGAACCGGCCGAACACTTTCGCCGATTTCCCCGGGAATTCGTGGCCTTCACGCGCTTTTCCTCCGTCGTCGCCACCCCGCTTCCCCGCGGACGGCGAATCCGTCGATCTCCAGCGCGGGCAGCAGCGCCCGCACTTTCCGGAGAGGGAGCCCGGATTCGGCCGCGATTTCGGTGTCCGACCGGTCGGTGCGCGCGGCCAGCGCCTCGTAGGTCCGCAGCGCGTCGGGGCCCAGCCGGTCGGTGGGACGTTTCGGCCGGGCGGCCGGGTCCTCGGCGATGCCGAAGCGGCCCACGGTCTCGAGGACCTCGTCGACCGTCGAGACGAGGGTCGCCCGGGCGTCCCGGATCAGTTCGTGGCAGCCGACGGACATCCCGGACGAGATGGGCCCGGGCACCGCCATCACCACCTTGCCGAGGGCGCCGGCGGTGCTCGCGGTGTTCCGGGCACCGCTGCGGCGCCCGGCCTCGACGACCAGGGTGCCCTCGGTAAGGGCCGCGATGAGCCGGTTGCGGACGAGGAAGCGGTGCCGCGCCGGCGGGGTGCCGGGCGGGTACTCGCTGACGACCGCGCCGCCGTTGCGGACGATCCGGTTCAGCAGCCCGACGTGGCCCGCCGGGTAGCCCGCGTCGACGGCGCAGCCGAGCACCGCGACGGTGATCCCCTCGGCGGCGAGCGCACCGCGGTGGGCGGCGCCGTCGATGCCGTAGGCAGCGCCTGAGAACACGGGGACGCCCCGGCCGGCCAGCCCGTACGCCAGCTCGGCGGCGTGGTGTTCGCCGTATTCGGTGGCGGCCCGCGCCCCTACGACGGCGACAGCGCGATCGGCGGCGGTGCCGAGCGCGACATCGCCGGAGACCCAGAGCGCCAGCGGAGGCACGGCCTCGGTGACGCCACGCCGGGCCGCGAGATCGAGCGCGAGCAGCGGCCAGGCGGGCCATTCATCGTCCTCGGGAACGATCAGCCGAGCCCCCGCCGCGGCGGCCCGCGCGAAGTCCTGGTCGACGAGGTCGTACTCGCGGCGCGCTTCGGTCGCCTTGAGCACCTCGGGTGGGCAGTCGCCTCGGCGCACCCGGGCGGCGGCATCGATGGGACCGTGGTGGGCCACGAAGGCGATCAGCGCCGGAGCCGGCGGTTCGGCGACTCGCAGCAGGTAGGCGCGAGCTCGGTGGACCTCGTCGGGGCTCGTGCTGCGTGCGGCAGGGGTCGCCTCGCGCTGCTCAATCGGGCTCATGCCGCTGCCCGAAGCAGCCGACTGCTCGTTCGAACTCGTGCCGCTGCCCGCGGCCAATGGACGCGCGGGCCGCTGATCATCAGAGCTCACGCCATCCCCGGCAGCCAGCCGCGCATCGCGCAGCTCCGCGGGGCACGTGCCGCTGCCCGTAGCCAATGGGCGCGCGGACCGCTTCTCACCGGGACTCACGCAATTCGCGGCAGCCAGCCCCGCATCGCACAACTCATCCGGACCCGTGCCGCTACCTCCGGCCATTGGACGCACGAGCCTCTGCTCATCGGGGCTCACGCCACCGCCGGTGGGCAGCAGCGCATCGCGCAACTCATCCGGACTTGTGCCACTGCCGGCCACCAATGGCCGCGCGGAGCGCTGCCCACCGGGACTCACGCTATCGGCGGCAGCCAGCCGCGCATCGCGCGCTTCATCCGCACTCGTGCCGCTACCTCCGGCCAACAGGCGCGCGGGCCGCTGCTCATCAGGACTCATACCGTCACCTGCCTACGGCCGGCGCAAGTCTGTACGGCCGCCGCGGTGGAACGCATCGGCGGCCTGAGCCGGCTCCGAACGAGCTCGATTCCGCGCCCCGGAACGGCGTGGCCAGTCGCGAACGCCGACGCTGGTCGAAACGGGTACGAGTGCTTTCGCGCGTTCATGCCGCCACCCGCTCTCGGAACGCCAGGGCCGAGCCGACCTGTTCGGTGCCTGGGCGTTGCTCGCCGTCCAGGTCGGCCAGGGTCCAGGCGATGCGCAAGCAACGGTCTGCTCCCCGGCCGCTCAGGGCGCCGCGGTCCATTGCCCGGTCCAGCAACTGCGTCGCGTCCGCCGGGAGGGTGAACTCGCGTCGCAAGGCCGGGCCCGGGACCTCAGAGTTCGAGCGCCAGCCGTGGGCCTGCCAGCGGTGGGCCGCCCGGTCGCGAGCCTGCAGGACCCGGGCGCGGACCGTTTCCGACGATTCCGTGGCTCCGGTGTCGTGGGCGTTGATCGCGCTCAGGGGCCGTAGGCGGACCCGGAGGTCGACGCGGTCGAGCAGTGGGCCGGACAGCCGGCCGAGGTAGCGGCGGCGGGCCGTCGGCGAGCACACGCAGTCGGCTTCCTTCGGGGGCGCGCACGCGCACGGGTTCGTCGCCAGGATCAGCTGGAACCGCGCCGGGTACGTGATCGAGCCCTTGACCCGCGCGATGCGGACCTCGCCTTCCTCGAGGACCGTGCGCAGCGACTCCAGCCGCTGGCCACCGAACTCGCAGACCTCGTCGAGGAACAGGACGCCGCGGTGGGCCCGGCTGATGGCGCCCGGGGTGGCCAGGCCGCTGCCGCCGCCGATCAACGCCGCCACCGTGATCGAGTGGTGCGGGGCCACGAACGGCGGCACCGTGACCAACGGCGACGACTTCGACAGCGAGCCGTCGACCGAGTGCACCGCCGTCACCTCCAAGGATTCTTCGTGGGACAGGCGCGGCAGCAGACCGGGTAACCGGCGGGCGAGCATCGTCTTGCCGACGCCGGGTGGGCCGGTCAGCAGGAGGTGGTGCCCGCCCGCCGCCGCGACCTCCAGCGCCCAGCGCGCCTCCGGCTGGCCGACGACGTCGGCCAGGTCCGGTACCGCCGGCGGTACCTGCGGCACCGGGGGCTCCGGCGACACCAGCTCGGCCTCCCTTTTAAGCCACGCCACGAGATCGCGCAGATGGGCCGCGCCCGCGACGTCGATGCCGTCCACCAGGCCCGCCTCGACCAGCGAGTCCGCCGGGACGACAGCTCGTTCGTAGCCGGCCGCTCGAGCCGCCAGGAGGCCCGGGAGGATGCCGCGGACCGGGCGGACGCGGCCGTCGAGCGCGAGCTCGCCCAGCAGCACCGTGCCGAGCAGGCGCGTCGCCGGGACCGATCCCGTCGCCGCGAGCACCGCGGCCGCGATGCCGAGGTCGTACGCGGAGCCGACCTTCGGGAGGTTCGCCGGGGACAGGCCGAGCGTCACCTTGCCGTCCGGCCACGGCTGACCCGAGTTGCGGACGGCCGAGCGGACGCGGTCCTTGGCCTCCCGCAGCCCGGCGTCGGGAAGGCCGACGAGGGTGACGCGGCTCAGGCCACCGCCGAGGTCGGCTTCGATTTCGATGACACGGCCGTCGATGCCGAGCAGGGCGACGCTCCACGCTTTGGCGATGGGCATCAGAACGCCGCCTCGATGTGCTGGACGCGGGGGCGCTTGCCGGGCTCGGCGAGGATCGTCACGACGTCGTAGCGGACCGGGCACCAGCCGATGCGGAACTCGCGCAGCCAGCGCTGGGCGGCCCGGCGCACGCGGCCGGCCTTCTCCTCCGTGACCGTCTCCGATGGCAGGCCGAACTCGGTGCCCGTGCGGGTCTTGACCTCGCAGAACACGACGCGGGTGCGGTCGGTGAGGATCAGGTCGATCTCGCCTTCGCGGCAGCGCCAGTTGCGGCCGAGCAGGACGAGGCCGCGGTCCTGCAGGTGCCGGGCGGCGAGGTCTTCGCCCCACTCGCCCAGGTCGCGGCGGTGTCTTGCGAGCTGGTCGGTGCCCGTCATCGTGGTCGCCCCCTCGTCGGTGCGCCGGTCACCGGGGCGGTCCCGGCGATCACGGTGCGTGTGCGTTCGACGATGCCAGCACGCGAGGCGGCGAAACCAGAGCGAAATCGCTGCTCTGTGGACAACCGGGGGTATGTGGACAACCGGTCCACAGAAAGCGCGGAACGCGCTGAATTGTCGGTCCGTTGTGCTAGGGGCCGCTGCGTCAAGACAGGAGGAGATCACGCAAAAGCACCGCGCCGGCTCGTCCAGGACGAACCGGCGCGGGAAAAGACCAGCTCAGCCCGAGAACGGGCCGTCTTCGGGCAGCCGGAGGTCCGGCTTGTCGAGCTCTTCGACGTTGACGTCCTTGAACGTGATGACGCGGACGTGCTTGACGAAGCGGGCCGGGCGGTACATGTCCCAGACCCACGCGTCGGACATGCGGACCTCGAAGTACACCTCGCCGCCGCCGTCGCGGACCTGGACGTCGACCGCGTTCGCCAGGTAGAACCGCCGCTCGGTCTCCACCACGTACGAGAACTGGCCGACTATGTCGCGGTACTCGCGGTACAGCGAGAGCTCCATCTCGGTCTCGTACTTCTCGAGATCCTCTGCGCTCATGAAATCCGCGCCCCTCCTCGGGATCGTGCTGCTGCTCCGCCGGCGGAGCGTTCATTGTGACCCACACCCGCGGCCGGGGCATGCAGCGGCAGGCTGAGTTGTGGCTCGAGTGCCTCGTCGAGGACCGCGGCGAGCTCCGCCCCGGCCCCGGCCTCCATGGCCTTTTCCAGCGCCGCGTAGGTCAGCAGGACCGGCCGCGCGGGTCGCACGCCGTGCTTGATGGCCACCGTCGCGACGTTCGTGTACGACCACCGGTGGACGTCGCTGGGACCGTGTTCGCGCAGCGCCGCCAGGTGCTCGGAAGTGCTGTAGCCCTTGTGTACGTCGAATCCGTAGTGCGGAAAGTCGTCGTGGTGGCCCGCCATGATGCGATCGCGCGTCACCTTCGCCAGGACCGACGCGGCCGCGATGCACGCCACCGAACGATCGCCCTTGATCACCGCCGTGTTCGGGGCCGTGAGCCCCGGGACCCGGAAGCCGTCGGTGAGGATGTAGCCCGGGGACACACGCAGCGCCGCCGCGGCGCGCCGCATGCCCTCCAGGTTCATCACCCGGATGCCGTAGCGATCGACCTCCGCGGTGGGGATGACGATCACGGAGTAGTCGACGGCCCGGGCGAGGACCAGGTCGTAGACCCGGTCGCGCGCCTTGGCCGTCATCAGCTTGGAGTCCGTCAGCTCGGTGAGCTTCGCCGCGTCGCCCTGCTTGAGCACGCAGGCCGCGACCACCAGCGGCCCCGCGCACGCCCCGGCGCCGGCTTCGTCCACACCGGCGACCGGGCCGAGGCCACGGCGGTCGAGCGCGCCCTGCAGACCCCAGAAGAGGTCGCCGCGCACCACGGCCCGCGGCGGCCGGATCGGCTCGGCCGCGGTGAGGGGAACGGGAAGAGTCAAGGCTGGATCACCCGTCTGCCGGCACGGATCGGGGTGGCTAGCGTTTCCGCCCGGCCGCCCGGCGCACTCCGGACTTGAGCTTGCGCCCCAGGAACAACGCCGGCCAGGCCGCCGCGACGCCGGCCCCGAGCGGGATACCGCTCTGCCAGGCGGGCGCGCCGAGCGCCGCCGGCTGGGCGCCTTCTTGCGGGTTGTGATCGGTGATCCCACCCCACCGGCCCGGCGGCAGGACGATGATCCGCGCCTTGCCGATGATGTTGTCCACCGGGACCGCGCCGTTCACGCCGCCGCCACCCTGGAACCGGGAGTCGTCGGAGTTGTTGCGGTTGTCGCCCATGACCCAGACCGTCCCGGCGGGAACCTTGACCGGCTCGAAAGCGCGCTCGTTCTGGTTGGACGCGTCTTCCCAGTGGACGTACGGCTCGTCGAGCCCCTTGCCGTCCACGACGACCCGGCCCTGCGTGTCGCAGCACTGGACCGTCTGGCCGCCGGTCGCGATCACGCGCTTGACGAAGTCCCGCTCGTCCGGCGGGGCGAACCCGACCAGCGAACCGAGACCACGCAGGCCGCGGACGACGATGTTGCTCGACTCCTGCGGCGGGACCTCGTTGTTGACCCACGCCGGCGGACCCTTGAACACGATCACGTCGCCCGGCGAGGGCTCGGTGAAGTCGTAGGTGACCCGGTCGACCAGGATCCGGTCACCGGTGCACCCGGGGCACCCGTGCAGGGTGGCCTCCATGGATCCCGAAGGGATCATGAAGACCTTCGCAAGGAACGTCTGGATCAGGATCGTGAGCACCAGGGCGATCACGAGCAGGATCGGCAGTTCCTTCCAGAACGACCGTTTCTTGGCGGGTTTGGCTCGCCGCCGCCGGGATCCCCCGCGCTCCTCGGAGCGGGACCGCCTGGGCTGGTCCTCCTCGGAGCGATCGGGGTCATCCTCAGGAGCGTTCTGGGACACGGGTTCGGCCACGTCGTCAGGCTACCGGTAACCGGGTTGTGACTCAGTTAGCCGAAGCCGTCTCGCGGTTCTCGCGGCGCTCCTTGATCTTGGCCTTCTTGCCGCGCAGGTCGCGCAGGTAGTACAGCTTCGCGCGCCGCACGTCACCGCGCTTGTGGACCTCGACCTCGGCCACGTTCGGCGAGTGCACCGGGAAGGTGCGCTCGACGCCGACGCCGAAGGAGACCTTGCGAACGGTGAAGGTCTCCCGGATGCCGCCGCCCTGACGGCGGATCACGACGCCCTGGAAGACCTGGTTGCGCTCACGGTTGCCCTCGATGACGCGGACGTGCACCTTGAGCGTGTCGCCCGGGCGGAAGGCCGGGATGTCGGAACGCAGTGACTGCTTGTCCAGCGCGTCCAGGGTGTTCATCGGTGGTCCGTCCTCGTCTTCGTATGGCTTGCGTACACGTCCCCGGGCGCGCAACGACTCCGCTGCGGGCGACCCAGGGGGCTGCTGGCGGGCTCGTGGACGAGGAAGTCCACTCACGCCAACCTGTCAAGTATTACAGACCGGGATCCGGCGGAAGCACCGGCCCCCTAGGCCCGCTCGGGGTCCAAGCCCTCCAGGACCCTGAGATCGTGCTTGTCGAGGCTACCTTCCGGCAGCCGCGCCAGGAGATCGGGGCGGCGCTGGGCGGTGCGCTCCAGGGCCTGGTCGCGCCGCCAGCGGTCGATCAGGGCGTGGTTCCCGGACCGCAGCACGTCGGGCACGGACAGCTCCCGCCACACCTCGGGCCGCGTGTAGCTGGGCCCTTCGAGCAGGCCGTCGGAGAACGAGTCCTCCTCGGCCGAGCGGGCGTTGCCGAGCACGCCGGGCAGCAGCCGCACGACGGCCTCGACCATGACGAGCACCGCCGCCTCGCCGCCGACCAGGACGTAGTCGCCGATCGACACCTCGTCGACCGGCATCCGGCGGGCGGCGTCGTCGACGACGCGCTGGTCGATCCCCTCGTACCGGCCGCAGGCGAACACGAGGTGCTTTTCCGCCGCGTAGGCGTGCGCGAGCTCCTGGGTGAACGGCCGCCCGGCCGGCGTCGGCACGACGAGCCGGGTCTCCGGACGGCAGACGTCGTCCAGCGCCGGGCCCCAGATTTGCGGTTTCATCACCATGCCGGGCCCGCCGCCGTACGGTGCGTCGTCGACCGCGCGGTGCACGTCGTGGGTCCAGTCGCGCAGGTCGTGCACGCCGATCTCGATCAGGCCGCGGTCGATCGCCCGCCCCAGCAGCGCGGCGCGCAGCGGGTCGAGGTATTCGGGGAAGATCGTGACGACGTCGATGCGCATCTCAGGCGTCCAGGAGCCCTTCCGGCGGATCGAGCACGACGCGGCCACCCGCGATGTCTACCGTGGGGACGATCGCGTGGACGAACGGCACCAGCACCTCGCGGCCCTCGACGTCCAGCTCCAGCAGCTCGCCCGCGGGCGAGTGCACGACCTCGACGACCTTGCCGAGGACCGTCCCGTCGGGCAGCTCGGCCCGGAGGCCGGCCAGCTCGTGGTCGTAGAACTCGTCGGGGTCGCCGGTCGGCGGCAGCGTGTCGGTGTCGGCGAGCAGGAGGGCGCCCCGCAGCGTCTCGGCGACGTCGCGGGTCGGGACCTCCTCGAAACGCACCAGCAGCCGCCCGCTGTGTTCGCGGGCGGCTGCGATGGTGAGGTCCCTTGTGCTGCCGTCACGCAGCCTGGTCGTCACGGCCGCACCGATGCGGAACCGCTCGTCCGGCGAGTCCGTGCGCACGTCCACCGCGAGCTCCCCGCGGATTCCGTGCGCCTTGGCGATGCGACCGACTACGACGTCCATGACTGTTCCGAAACAGACTTCAGCGGTCGGTGTCGACGACGTCCACGCGGACGCCTCGCCCACCGATGCCACCCATGACGGTGCGCAGGGCGGTCGCCGTGCGACCACCCCGGCCGATCACCTTGCCGAGGTCGTCGGGGTGCACGTGCACCTCGAGCGTGCGGCCACGGCGCGTGGTCAGCAGCTCGACCCGGACCTCGTCCGGGTTGTCGACGATCCCGCGCACCAGGTGCTCGAGGGAGTCAGCCAGAAAGCTCACTCGGCCTTCTCACCCTCGGTGGCTTCGGCCTTCTCGGCCTCGGCCTTCTTGGGGGCGGACTTCTTCTTCGGCGTGGTGGCCTCCGAGGAGGGCTCCTCGCCGGCGGCGGCCAGGGCCGCGTTGAACAGGTCCTGCTTCGACGGCTTCGGCTCGGCCACCTTCAGGGTGCCCTCGGCGCCCGGCAGGCCCTTGAACTTCTGCCAGTCGCCGGTGATCTCGAGCAGGCGCTGGACCGGCTCGGTCGGCTGCGCGCCGACACCCAGCCAGTACTGGGCGCGCTCGGAGACGACCTCGATGAGGCTCGGCTCTTCCTTCGGGTGGTACTTGCCGATCGTCTCGATGGCCTTGCCGTCCCGGCGGGTGCGCGCGTCGGCGACGATGATGCGGTAGTACGGCGCACGGATCTTGCCGAGGCGCTGCAGCTTGATCTTGACGGCCACGGGTGTGGGTTCTCCTCGAATCTCTCTGGTGCTGGGCTGGGCGCACGCGGGCCGAGTGGGGACACGGTCGCGGGCACCCGAAGGTCAGGAGCTTTCGCACGGTGAGAGGGTCCGGCGGAAGCAGGCAGTGAACCATTCTGCCAGACGGCCCTCCGCACCCGGAAAGAGGCCGGGAAAGAGGCTCAGAAAGACGCCACTCCGAGCGCTCCGAGCAGGATCGTCAGCGCCGGCAGGAAGTTGTTCACCTGGTGCGCGACGATACTGCCCGGGAGCCGGCCGGTGACCAGCCGGGCCAGGCCGATCGGCACCGCGATGACCAGCAGCAACGTCGTGCGCAGCGGCTCCAGGTGGCTCGCCGCGAACACCGCCGTGGACAGCATGAAGGCCGCCGCGCCCGCCCAGCGCTCGCTGCGCCACTGCAGTTGTTCGGCGGCGCCCCAGAGCAGGCCGCGGTAGATGATCTCTTCGCAGATCGGGCCGAGCAGCCACAGGTAGACGAACATCACGACGGCCGCCGAGACGGACATCTTCCGGTCCTCCACCAGCGCGCTGATCGCCGACGTCGCGTTGGCGTTGCCGACCAGCTGCGTCCAGAGGTAGGCGCCGAGGGTGGTGAAGACGAGCCCGACGCAGCCGAAGCGGAACCCGGTCTTCACGTCGGCCCAGCGCCACTCCAGCCGCAGGTCGATCACGGGCCCGTTGCCGCGCACGTACGTGATCAGCACCGCGACGCCGGCCGCGATCATCGTCGGCAGCATGGTGCCGAGCAGCACGACCCGGATCGGCAGCGGGCCCGGGCCGGTGTCGCCGACCAGCACGGACACGAACGCGGCCGACGACAGCAGCACCGCCTCGACCAGCAGGAACGCCCCGAAGCCCCACCGGTGCCGCCGCGCGGGCGGCAGGAACGCCGTCGCGGCGGGCTCCTCGGGCTCCGGCATCGGCGCGGCGTCGGGAGCCGGGTCCCGGGGCTGGGAAGTGGTCACGCGTTGCCCTCCGCGATCGTCGGCTCCTGGTCCCGAGCCTAGCCGCCGGAGAGTGATCGCACAGTATCCGTCCGACTACTGTCCACGATCCTCGCAGGCGCCCTCAGTGCGCGACGAACAGCAGGACCGCCGGCGGCAGGTTGTTGGCCGCGTGGGCGATCACCCCGGCACTCACCCGGCCGGACAGGTGCCGGGCGAGCCCGATCGCGATGCCCTGCCCGAACAGGGCGATCGTGCGGGTCGGCTCGCCGTGCAGCTGGGCGAACACCAGCGAGGTCACCAGCAGCACCACCCACGGCGGGACCCGGTGGAACGACAGCGCGTTCCACAGCGTGCCGCGGACCAGCAGCTCCTCCGTGATCGGCGCGCCCGCGATGACGATCACCGCCGCGAGCACCAGCCAGACGGTGTCGCCGTCGAAGGTGTCGGCGAGGTCGCTCAGCGGGCTGTCGGAGACGTCGTCGGCGCCGTAGACGGCGATCAGCACCAGGTTGAGGCCGTAGCCGACGACCAGCGCGAGCGCGCCGCAGGCGAGGCCGATCCGGACGTCGCGCCAGGTCGGCTTGAGCCCGAAGTCGGCGCGCAAACCCTCGCCCCAGCGCCACGAACCCGCCGCCGGGCCGAGGCCGAGCAGCAGGTTGGGCACGAACGCCAGGAGCAGCAGCGGGCCGACGTCGTGCAGTTCCAGGGGGTCGAACTCGCCGACGTTGCGGTTGACCGCGGCGGCGATGACGAGGTTGATCAGGTAGTAGCCGGCGATCCCCGCGAAGAACGCCACGAAACACCAGTGCGCCCCCAGCACGCGCCGTGCGCCGTCGTCGTCCGTCACGGCCCCAACGCTAAAGTGCCGACCCAGCAAGGAAAACGGCGGGGGTCACGCGTAGACGACACCGCCGAGCACGATGTGCTCCGGGTGCCGCAGGACGCCCAGGTCCTCGCGGGGATCGCTCGCGTAGACGAGCAGGTCGGCGGGCGCGCCGTCGGCGATGCCCGGGTGACCGAGCCAGTCGCGTGCGGCCCACGACGCGCTCGCCAGCGCCGCTTCGCGGGTCATGCCCGCGCGGTGCAGGGCCTCGATCTCGTCGACGAGCCGGCCGTGCTCGACCATGCCACCCGCGTCGCTGCCCGCGAAGACGCGTACGCCCGCTTCGATCGCCGTGGCGACCATCTCGCCGACGCCGGCGTGCAGCGCCCGCATGTGCGCCGCGTAGGCCGGGTACTTGCCGGCCTTGTCCGCGATGCCCGGGAAGTTCTCGATGTTGATCAGCGTCGGCACGAGAGCGACATCGTTGCGGGCCAGATCGGACAGCTGGTCGGCGCTGAGGCCGGTGCCGTGCTCCAGGCAGTCGATGCCCGACGCGATCAGCCCGGGCAGCGCGGCTTCGCCGAACACGTGCGCGGTGACGCGGGCGCCGTGGTCGTGCGCGACCTTGACCGCTTCGGCCAGGACGTCGTCCGGCCAGAGCGGGGCGAGGTCGCCGGCGCCGCGGTCGATCCAGTCGCCGACCAGCTTGACCCAGCCGTCACCGTCGCGAGCCTGCTCGGCGACCGCCTCGGGCAGCTGCGCGGGGTCGTCCAGCTCGATGCCGAGACCCGGGATGTAGCGCTTGGTCAGGGCGAGGTGCCGGCCGGCCCGGATGATCGTCGGCAGGTCCGACCGCCGCTGCAGCGGCCGGACGTCGATCGGCAGGCCGCAGTCGCGGATCAGCAGCGTGCCCGCGGCCCGGTCGGCCAGCGCTTGGGTCGCTGCGTCATGGAGCGACACCGGCCCGCCGACGCCGATGCCGGGGTGGCAGTGCGCGTCGACCAGGCCCGGCACGAGGAAGACGTCCCGGCCGAGCGTCTCGGCGTCCGGCACCGGCTCGAACGAGATCCGGCCGCCGGTGATCCAGAGGTCCCGGGACTCGCCGCCGGGCAGGATCACCCCGGCGGCGTGGAGCGCGGCGCTCAATTGTCCTTGGGGTTCTTCGGCAGCTTGAACTTCGACGGGTCGAAGCCCGGGACGTCGTTCATGCCGCCCAGCTTGGACAGGTCGGGCATCCCGCCCGGCATCTGACCACCGGGGGGCAGCATCGGCATGCCGCCGGGGAAGCCGCCGCGGACCTTGGGCTGCGTCGGGCCCTTCCCCTTCTTGCCCTTCTTGCCCTTGCGCGTCTTGGAACCGCCGCCCCCGCCGCCGAAGCCGAACCGGCCGGCCATCTGGGCCATCATCTTGCGGGCCTCGAAGAACCGGTTGACCAGGTCGTTGACCTCGCGGACGCTGACGCCCGAGCCGTTGGCGATGCGCAGCCGGCGCGACCCGTTGATCATCTTCGGGTTGTCGCGCTCGGCGGGCGTCATGCCACGGATGATCGCCTGCAGCTTGTCGAGGTGCTTGTCGTCGACCTGGGCGAGCTGGTCCTTCATCTGGCCGGCGCCCGGGAGCATGCCGAGCAGGTTGCCGATCGGGCCCATCTTGCGGACCGCGAGCATCTGCTCGAGGAAGTCCTCGAGGGTGAGCTGGCCGCTCGACAGCTTCGCCGCGGCCTGTTCGGCCTGGTCCTGGTCGAAGGCCTGCTCGGCCTGCTCGATCAGGGTCAGCACGTCGCCCATGCCGAGGATCCGCGACGCCATCCGGTCCGGGTGGAAGGTGTCGAAGTCCTCGAGCTTCTCGCCGTTGGAGGCGAAGAGGATCGGCTGGCCGGTCACCTCGCGGACGCTCAGCGCGGCACCACCGCGGGCGTCGCCGTCGAGCTTCGTGAGCACGACGCCGGTGAAGCCGACACCGTCGCGGAACGCCTCGGCCGTGGTCACGGCGTCCTGGCCGATCATCGCGTCGACGACGAACAGCGTCTCGTCCGGCTGGACGGCGTCGCGGATGTCCGCGGCCTGCTTCATCAGCTCTTCGTCGACACCCAGGCGGCCGGCGGTGTCGACCACGACGACGTCGTGCTGCGCGTGCCTCGCTTCGGCGATGGCGCGGCGGGCGACGTCGACCGGGTCGCCGACGCCGTTGCCCGGCTCGGGGGCGAAGGTGACGACCCCGGCGCGCTCGCCGACGACCTGCAGCTGCGTGACGGCGTTCGGGCGCTGGAGGTCGCAGGCGACCAGCATCGGCGCGTGGCCCTGCTTCTTCAGCCACAGCGCGAGCTTGCCCGCGAGCGTCGTCTTACCGGCACCCTGCAGACCCGCGAGCATGATCACGGTGGGCGGGTTCTTCGCCAGGTTCAGCCGGCGCGTCTCGCCGCCGAGGATGCCGACGAGCTCCTCGTTGACGATCTTGACGACTTGCTGCGCGGGGTTGAGCGCCTGGGAGACCTCGGCGCCCTTCGCCCGCTCCTTGATCCTCGCGATGAAGGTCTTGACCACGCCGAGGGCGACGTCGGCCTCCAGCAGCGCGATGCGGATCTCGCGCGCGGTGGCGTCGATGTCGGCGTCGGACAGCCTGCCCTTGCGCGTGAGCGTCTGCAGGGCGGCGGTGAGCCGATCGGACAGGGTGTCGAACACGGGTGTGCACGCTCCAGCTGGGTCGAGAGTGGCGCGCCGGACGAGGCCGGCCCTCCCGAGGGTAGTCGCTCCGGCTCGCCCCCCTCACGGGTACGCGAAGGTCGCCCACTCGATCAGTACACATAGATGTACCAGTTTGCCGACCGCCTGAAGTAAAGATGGCTTTACCTGGGAATATCCGGTAGCCAGTTCAGTCAGATTCAGTAAACATACGTGTATGACTTCTGCGACCAGACCCCGGCCGTCGCTCGCCGAACCGGCCGCCGACACCGACGAGCCGGTCCCCCTCCGGCGGATCGCCGGGCTCTTCGACTCGCACCGCGCGGCCCTCGCCGCGCTGTTCGCGCTGATCGTCGTGCAAGCCGGGCTCGGCGTCGTCTCGCCGTTCTCCTGCGGGAGATCCTCGACGACGCCCTCCCCCACCGGAACACGCTGCTGATCAGCCTGCTCGCGGCGGGGATGATCGTCTGCGCGGTCGGCAGCGGCTCCCTCGGCGTCGCCACCACCGGCCTGTCCAACACGATCGGGCAGCGGGTGATGAACGAGCTGCGCGTGTCGGTCTACGGACACCTGCAGCGGATGTCCCTCGGCTTCTTCACCCGGACGAAGAGCGGCGAAGTGCTCTCGCGGGTCTTCAACGACATCGGCGGCGTCGACAACGTCATCACCACGACCGCCGGCTCGGTGGTGCAGAACGCGACCACGACGATCGCCATCACGGTGGCGCTGATCGTGCTCGACTGGCAGCTCGCGGCACTGTCGCTGATCGTCGTCCCGCTGTTCCTGCTGTTCACGCTCCGGCTGGGCAAGAAGCGGCGGACGCTGGCCCGCGGCCGGACCCGGCGGATGGCCCGGCTGACGACGATGGTCGAGGAGTCCCTCTCGGTCACCGGCGTGCTGCTCGCCAAGACGATGGGCAACGAACGGGCGATGCGCGAGCGCTTCGGCGCCGAGTCCCGGGAGATCGCGGCGCTGGAACGCGCGGCGGCGCTGGCCGGGCGCTGGCAGATCGCGTCGCGCGGGATGAGCCTGACCGTCATCCCGCGCTCGTCTACTGGATCGCCGGCCTGGCGTTGGCGGGCGGCGCGTCGCCGATCTCGCTCGGCACGGTCGTGGCGTTCACCAGCATGCTCAACCGGCTGGTCGCGCCGGCCAGCGCGATGCAGACGATCGGGCAGAACGTGGCGACGTCGAAGGCGCTGTTCGGGCGCATCTTCGAGGTCCTCGACCTGCCGGTGGAGATCAGCGACAAGCCGGGCGCGGAGACCTTGGAGGTGCGGCGCGGCGACGTCTCGATGCGTGGCGTGTCCTTCCGCTACGACGACGAAGGCGCGCTGACGCTGAAGGACATCGACCTCGACGTCCCGGCCGGGACCACGACGGCGCTGGTGGGCTCGACCGGTTCGGGCAAGACGACGCTCGCGTACCTGGTGGCGCGGCTGTACGAGGTGAGCTCCGGCTCCGTGCGGATCGACGGCACCGACGTCCGCGACGTGACGTTGGCGTCGCTCGCGGCGGGCGTCGGGATGGTGTCGCAGGAGACGTACCTGTTCCACGACACCGTCCGGGAGAACCTGCGCTTCGCGAAGCCGGACGCGACCGACGAGGAGATCGAGGCCGCGGCGAAGGCGGCGCACATCCACGACACCCTGGCCGGGCTGCCCGACGGCTACGACACGGTCGTCGGCCAGCGCGGCTACCGGTTCTCCGGCGGCGAGAAGCAGCGGATGGCGATCGCGCGGATCCTGCTGCGCAACCCGCCGGTGCTCATCCTCGACGAGGCGACCAGCGCGCTCGACACCCGCACGGAACGCTCGGTGCAGGCCGAGCTCGACCGGCTCGCCGCGGGCCGCACGACGCTGACGATCGCGCACCGGCTGTCCACTGTGGAGCACGCCGACCAGATCGTGGTGCTGCACGAGGGCCGGATCGTGGAACGCGGAACCCACGAAGAGCTGCTGGCGCGCGACGGGCGTTATGCCCGGCTGGTCCGGGGAACCGCCTAACCTTGGGGGCATGCAGCCCGAATCCGACGTCGCACCACCGGTCAGCGCGGACCCCGAGCTGGCCGACCTGGCCCACCGGGTGCGCGAGGGCGTCGGACGGCTGAACTGGCGGATGCGCGCGGAGCGGGACCCGAACGGCCCGGGTCCGGCGGTGCTGGCGGTGCTGAGCCGGCTCTACCGGGCGGGCACGCACACACCGACCGAGCTGGCCGAAGCCGAACGGCTGCAGCCGCAGTCGCTGACCCGGATCCTCGCGTGGGTGACCGAACGCGAGCTGGTGACGCGCTCGCCGGACCCCGCGGACGGGCGCCGGTCGCTGGTGAGCATCACGCCGGCGGGGCTGGCGGTGCTGCGCGAGTACAGCGTCCGCCGCGAGCGCTGGCTGGCCGGTGCGATCGAGGCGACGCTTTCGCCGACCGAACGGCAGCTGCTGAAACTGGCTTCGGAGCTGATGCTCCGGGTGGCGGACGCCTGAAAGCCGCCGCGGAGACCCCTCGATCCCTCCACGGCGGCTTCCGGGCCACCCCCTCGTGTCGCGCCGCCTCCCCGCGGTGCGACACGGGTTCCGGGAACGGGCCGCTCCTCCGTCGGCCCGCCCCGGAACCCTGGTGCCCGGACGGCTCACCTCCCCAGGGGCCGTCCGGTTCCCTTTCCCCCCTCGCCAGCGATCCGGTATCCGCTGGCAGGAGGAAGTCTGCCGCGCCGGACACCCGGCCAGCAGTGGGAGAACCCTCAATTACCCGTGGGTAGTACTACTCAGGACGTCTTCGTGCGCCCGCGAGACGCGGCTCGCTTCGCCGTCGTACGCGCCTTCGCCGCCCTCGAAGCCGCGGCCTTGGCCTTCGTGACGGCCGCGGTGCGCGCGTCCTCGGCTTCGGACGCCGACTCCTGCAGCGCCGCCAGCAGCCTCGTGACGCCCTCCGCCTGCTCCGCGGCCGTCGGCTGGACGACCTCGGCACCGTCGATCTTCGCCTGGACCAACGCCTGGAAGGCCTCGCGGTAACGGTCGGGATAGCGGCCCGGGTCGAACTCGCCGGTCAGCTCCTCGACGAGGTTCACCGCGCGCCGCAGCTCGCCCGGCCGGATGTCGACGTCGGCGTGCCGGAACGGGAAGTCGGGCGTGCGAACCTCATCGGGCCACAGCATCGTCTCCAGCACGATCACCTGGTCGCGCACGCGCAGCGCGCCGAGCGTCTCGCGCCGGCGCAGCGCGACCGTGACCAGCGCGACCCGCCCGGACTGCTGCAGAGCCTCGCTGAACAGCACGTACGGCTTCGTGCCCGCCGGCTCCGGCTCGAGGTAGTAGCTCTTCGCGAACCAGATCGGGTCGACGTCGGCCTGCGGCGCGAAGCCGCGGATGGCGATCGTGCGGCCGGGCATCGGCAGGGACGCGAGTTCGTGGTCCGACAGCAGCACGACGTCGCCGCCGGGCACGACGTACCCGCGGACCATCTCCTCGGGCGGCACCTCGGCGCCGTCGACCTCGCACACCCGCTTCACCCGGATCCGGCCGCCGTCGGCCTCGTGCACCTGGTGCAGCGGGATCTCGCGGTCTTCGGTGGCGCTGTACGCCTTCACCGGAATGGCGTAACTGCCGAACCCGATCGTGCCCATCCACATCGCGCGCATGCGAGCCACCTCCGCAGCTCTCAGGCTAGACAGGCGCCTGCGCGCCCCGACAGCTACAAACGGGTGTCAGGGGCGACGGATTCGCTCACACATTCGAACGACGGCGTGACCTCGCCGAGCGCTTCAGCCGTGCAGCGGGCCGCGATGGCCGCCTCGCGGAACACCTCGGCGACGACCTCGACGTCCAGGGGCGGAGCCGCGGCCAGCGCGTGCGCACCGCCGCCTTCGACGCGGGCGGCGAGGCCGGCGAGCGCGTGGGAGATGGCTTCCTGGCTCGCGATCAGGTGCGCGACGACGTCGGTGAGCTCGGCGGTCGTGGCGCCCGGTCCGCCGCAGCGCAGGCCGGCGGCGAGCTCCTCGGCGCAGGAGCGCAGGTGGGTGGCGACGACCGTCGGCGGCAGCGTCAGGTCCTGCATCACTCACCCCCTCCGGCGGTCAGATCAGCCATCGTGCCACCGCACAGCCCGTCATCGGAGGCGACACACCGCGGCACGCTTATTTGACCGGGCGTTCTCGATACGGCTAGGGTTTCGAACATGTCCCGGGTCAAGGAGTTCGACGTCGACGAAGCGTGCGACGCCGCGCTCGCGCTCTTCCGGCGCCAGGGCTACGAAGCGACGTCGGTCAGCGACCTCGTCACGCACCTCGGCGTCGCGAAGGCGAGCCTGTACGCGACCTTCGGCACGAAGCACGACTTCTACGTGACGGCGTTGAAGCGCTACGCCGAGCGGACCGACACCCGGGTCGTGTCCGAACTGTCGAAACCGGGCTCGGGCGTGGCCGCGGTACGGCGGCTCTTCGAGGGCTATGTCGCGGACATCCTGGGCGAAGACGGGCCCGTAGGCTGCTTCGTCGTCAACGCGGCGATCGAGCTCCTCCCCCGCGATCCGGCGGTCGCGCGGATCGTGGAGCGCAGCTGGGACACCCTCGAAGTCGCCCTGACGATGGCGCTCGAACGCGCCAGGACCCAGGACGAACTCCCCGGCGGCAGCGACCCGGCGACGCTGGCGCGCTTCCTGCTCACCGTGCTCCAGGGGCTGCGCGTCCTGGGCAAGGGAACGGACGCGGCAAGCCGGCTCGACGCGGCCGTCTCACAGGCAATGCGCATTCTCATTCGAGACTGATCAGACCAGAAAGAAGGCAGCCATGGGGGCACGGTTCGCAGGCAAGGTCGTCCTGGTGACGGGCGGCGGCTCGGGCATCGGGCTGGCGACGGCCAAGGCGTTCGCAGCGGAAGGTGCGACGGTCGTCGTCGCGGGGCGGGACGAGCAACGGCTCGCGTCCGCGGTGAAGGAGATCGGCGACGCGGCGAGCGCGGTGACGGTGGACGTCACCGACTCGGCGGACGTGGCGCGGATGGTCTCCACGGTCGTCGAGCGGCACGGCGGGCTGGACGTCGCGGTCAACAACGCGGGCATCCTCGGGTCGCCGGCCCCGGCGGCGGACCTCGACGAGGACGGCTTCGGCGCGGTGATCGGCACGAACCTCACCGGCACCTGGCTGTGCCTGAAGCACGAGGTCGCGCACATGCGGGCGCACGGCGGCGGCGCGATCGTCACGATCGCGTCGAACATCGGCGCGCACGGCCGCCTGCCGAACATGGCGGCCTACGCGGCGTCGAAGGCCGCGGTGAGCGCGCTGACCCGCACGGCGGCGCGCGACCACATCACCGACGGCGTCCGCATCAACGCGGTCAGCCCGGGGGCGACCGCCACGGACATGTCACTGCGCCCCGGCGAGACGGACGCGGACCGCGCCGCGCGGCTGAAGGACGCGATCCCGCTGGGCCGGGTGGGGGCCACCGCCGAGGTGGCCGCCGCGGTGCTGTGGCTGGCTTCGGACGAAGCGGCCTTCACCGTGGGGCACGACCTGGTGGTCGACGGCGGCGCGACCGCCTGAGCGGCCCCACCCGGGCCTGCGGGTTCTGGGGCCGGAGCTCCTCCGGCGGGTGTTCACGACTCACGGTTGCGCATGGTGACGTTTCCCCTCTCCTGCTGGACGGACGGGTGTTCGGCGTGGTCAGGACTCGCGGTTGCGCACGGCGCGTCTCCTTTCGGACGTAGCGGCGGGTGGGTGTGGGTTCAGGACTCGCGATTGCGCACGGGGCACTCCTCTCGCGCGTAGCGGCAGGTGGGCTTGGGTTCACGACTCGCGATTGCGCACGGCGCGTCTCCTTCCGGACGTGGCGGCAGGCGGGCACGGATTCAGGACTCGCGATTGCGCACAGCGCTCTCCTCTCGCGCGAAGCGGCAGGTGGACTTGGGTTCACGACTCGCGATTGCGCACGGCGCGTCTCCTTCCGGACGTAGCGACAGGCGGGCGTGGGTTCACGACTCGCGGTTGCGCACGGCACATCTCCTTCCGGACGTAGCGACAGGCTGGCTTGAGGTCACGACTCGCGATTGCGCACAGCACTCTCCTTTCCCGCGTAGCAGCAGGCAGGCGTCGGTTCAGGACTCGCGATTGCGCACGGCACGTCTCCTCTCGGGCGTTCCAGCGGGGCTTCGGCGGCTCAGGATTCGCGGTTGCGCATGACGGCCTCCCTCCGGCGTCGGCGTCGGCAGCGGTCGGGGCGTCAGGACTCGCGGTTGCGCACGGTGGCCTCCCTTCACTGCTCCGAACGTGTGGCAATCGTCGATCAGGGTCGCCCGATGTGGTGAAGTGGACGCGGATCGTCGGATCACCCAGGGGAGTTGCACCGCCTTGAGTATGGACGGCGCCCGTCCGGCCGAACCCCGCGTGGGGCGGATCCGTGGGGCGCTTTTCCCTGCTCACTGGGCCCTCTGGCGCCAGCGCGGGTCGCTCGTCTTCTACTGCTTCCTCGTCGAGTCCGTCGCGCTCGTGGCGACCGTCTGGACCGCCTCCGAAGTACCCGTCCGCGAGTGGGATCTCGTCGTCTTCGGCGTCCTCGCGGTCCTCGGCGTACTGCAGGCGGAGCTCGGCCGGCAGATCGAGCGCGTCCGGCGGCTGGTGTCCGACACCCCGCACATCAACCTGACGTCGGTCTGGACGTTCGCCGGCGTGCTGCTCCTGCCGCCCGCGCTCGTGACGGCCCTGGTCGCCGTCCTCTACCTACACCTGGCGACGCGCAGCCTCGCGCGGATGAAGCGCGTCCCGCCGTTCCGGACCACGCTGAACGCGACCCTGGTCGTCATCACCTGCTATTCGGCCGAGTTCGTGCTCGCCCGGCTCGGCGTCGGCGACATGTACGCGGCGCTGACGTCGGGCTGGCGCGGCGTCACAGCCATCTCGCTGGCGGCGGTGACGTACTTCCTGGTCTCGGCGATCACGATCGTCCCGGCGCTGACGATCACCAAGCGGACGATCAAGGCGTTCTTCGGCGGTCTCGGCGACAACCTCCTCGAGGTCGCGACGCTCTGCCTGGGCCTGCTCACGGCGTTGACGCTGGCGACCCTGCCCGCGCTCGCCGTCGCGATCGTGCCGCCGCTGCTGGTGCTGCACCGCGCGGTGCTGATCAAGCAGCTGGAGATCGCGGCGACGACCGACGAGAAGACGGGCCTGTTCAACACGACCGGGTGGCATTTGCTCGCTTCCCGCGAACTGGCCCGCGCCCAGCGCAGCTCGCGGAGCACGTTCGGCGTGCTGATGATCGACCTGGACTACTTCAAGCTGATCAACGACCAGCACGGTCACCTGGCGGGTGACACGGTGCTGCGCGCGGTCGCGTCGACGATCAAGAGCGCGGTCCGCGACTACGACTCGGTCGGCCGCTTCGGCGGCGAGGAGTTCGTGGTCCTGCTGCCGGACATCGGCCCGGCGGCGGTGCTCGCGGTGGCCGAGCGCATCCGGTCGGCGATCGAGTCGCTGAAGGTGGAGTACGAGGACGGCAGCCACGTCCGCGTGATCGGCGGCTTGTCGGCGTCGATCGGCGTCGCGACGTACCCGGACGGCGGCGCGGCCGTCGAGCGCCTGCTGCAGGCCGCGGACAAGGCCCTCTACCGGGCCAAGGACGCGGGCCGCAACCGCGTCGTCGACGGCACCGCCACCGCCTGAGCCACCCCTTCTCCCGACCCTGACCAGGCGACTTGCCGGTTTTGCTCGGCTGAGCTAAATTTTGCTCATGCGAGCAAGAACGTTCACCGAATCCGGCCGGCGAGCCCAGATCGTGCGAGCGGCGATCGAGGTGATCGCCGAGGACGGCTACGCCAAGGCGTCGTTCAGCCGGATCGCGAAGCACGCCGGCCTGTCCAGCACCGGCATGATCAGCTACCACTTCAAGGGCAAGGACGACCTGCTCGCGGCCTGCGTCACCGAAATCGAAGAGATCACCGGAGCCTTCATGGGGCCCCGCATCGACGCCGCCGTGGGGCACGTCGCCCAGCTGCGGGCCTACGTCGAGTCGAACGTCGAGCTCGTCGGCGAGCACCCGAACGAAGTGCGCGCGCTGATCGACCTCGTGAAGAACGCCGGCTCGCAGAGCGTGGGCGTCAACGGGCGGCTCGCGCTGTTCGAAGAGCACTTCCGCACCGGGCAGGCGGCGGGCGCGTTCGGCCCGCTCGACGCCCGGACCACGGCGCTCGCCTTCACCTCCGGCCTCGACGCCGTCGTCGCCACGGCGGCCGCGGCCGGGCTGGCGCCCGCCGAGCTCACGCGCATCGGCCGTGAGCTCGCCGACCTCTACGTGCGGGCGACCGCACCCGAATCCACTGGGGAACCCGCATGATGATCGAAGAGAAGACCGAACCCGACGCCGGCCTGCGCCGGCTGATCCGCGCGAACGTGCTGACCGTCGTGTTCGAAGTGGTCGTGCCGATGGCGCTGTTCTACGGCCTGCGCGCGGCGGGCGTGAGCCAGTGGTGGGCGCTGATGGCCGGCGTCCTGGTGGCCGCGCCATACGTGGTGTGGACGATCGTGCGCACCCGCAAGATCGACCTCGTCGCCCTGGTCACGCTGAGCGTCCTGGTGCTGTCGGTGGTGTTGGGCCTGCTTTCGGACGACCCGCGCACGCTGGTGATCCGCGAAGGGTGGACGGCGGCGCTGGGCGGCGTCTTCGGCGCGTGGATGCTGGTCTCGGTGTTCGTCGGCCGGCCGGCTCAGCTGACGCTGGGCCGCACGATCGCCGAGGTCAAGCGCGGCGCCGAGGGGGCGGACGCCTGGGCGGGCCGCTGGGACACCGACGCCCGGTTCCGCCGCGGCCTGCGGATCAACACGGCCGTCTGGGGCGCGGTGCTGCTGGCCGGGGCGGTGCTGCACATCGTGCTCGTCTACACGCTGCCGATCGACCTCATCGCGCTCGTCACCAACGTGACGTGGTTCGGCGCGCTGGCCGTCCTGATCGGCTGGCACCTCTGGTACCTCAAGAAGGAAAACCTCGATGCCTGACGTCCTGGTGGCGGGCGCCGGGCCCACCGGCCTGCTGACCGCGTTCGAACTGGAACGCGTCGGGCTCGACGTGCTGGTCCTGGAACGGGACGCCCGGCCGACGACGCAGTCGAAGGCCCTCGGCCTGCAGCCCCGGTCGGTCGAGGTGCTGGCCGACCGCGGGCTGCTCCCCGCCTTCGAGCCGCACGTGCAGGCGAAGCTGCCCGCCGGGCACTTCTCGGGCCTCCCGATCGACTACACCGACCTGCCGACGCGCTTCCCGTACCAGCTCGGCGTGGAACAGGTCCACGTCGCCGCGGCGATCGAGGCGCGGCTGCGCACCCCGGTGCTGCGCGACGCGGCCGTCACCGCCGTCGCGCAGGACGACGAGGGCGTCACGGTCACGGCGGGAGGACGTACTCACCGCGCCCGGTGGCTCGTCGCCGCCGACGGCGGGCACAGCACGGTGCGCACGCTCCTGGGCGCCGCGTTCCCCGGCACGCCGGCGCGGATCTCCCTGGTCGTCGCGGACGTCACGCTGACGGCCAAGCCCGCCGGCCTGGCGGACGACTGGCAGCTGCCGTCTTCGGGATCGGGCTACCTGCTGCCGCTGTCCGGCGGTCGCCACCGCACGATCGTCTTCGGCGAGGAGCAGCAGCGGCTCGGCCGCGACGAGCCGGTGACGCTCCCCGAACTGCAGCGGGCCCTGACCGCCGCGCACGGACCCGGCATCGAGGTGGGCGAAGTGCGGTGGGCGTCGCGCTTCGGCGACGCGGCCCGGCAGCTGGAGCGCTACCGCCACGGCCGGGTGCTGTTCGCCGGCGACGCCGCGCACGTCCACCTGCCGGTCGGCGGCCAGGGGCTGAACCTGGGTCTGCAGGACGCGGTGAACCTCGGCTGGAAGCTGGCCGCGACGGTCCGCGGCACCGCACCGGACGGCCTGCTCGACACCTACCACGACGAACGGCACCCGATCGCGGCCCGCGTGCTGGTCAGCACCCGCGCCCAGGCGGTGCTCGGCGTGCCGGACCCGGACGCGGCGGCCGTGCGGGAGATCGTCACGGGACTCCTGGCCGTCCCCGAAGCACGCCGCGCCCTCGCCTCGGAGCTGTCGGGACTCGGGGTGACCTATCCCGGGGTCAGCGGTCGCGCCGAGGTTCCGGCCGCACCCGACGGCCGCGCGGTGCTGATCGGTGCGGCGCTTCCCGCGGGGTGGGCCGACCGGGTCGAGACGCGGCCCGGTGCCCAGCCGCGGCTCGTCCGGCCGGACGGCTACGTGGTCTGGTCCGGTGGCCCGGGCCTGGAAGAGGCGCTGCTGCGGTGGTTCGGAACGCCCGAGGCCCGCCGGCCCGCTCACGAGCTGGCGGCGTCCAACCGCGGCGTGTTCTAACGGTCGCCGAAAGCCGTGAATGTCGCATTGAGGGAAGTCCCTCAATGCGACATTCACGGCCCTGAAGCGCTTACGAAGCGGCGGCCAGGATGGCCTGCTCCACCTCGCGCCGCCAGCCCGGCTCGATGCGGCCGCCGCGGGGCGTCACCGCGAACGAGTCCACCACCGCCCCGCCGAGGGTCGACACCTTCGCCCAGCGGACCTCCGCGTCGCAGCGGCGCAGGGCGCCCGCGACCCGGAACAGCAGGCCGATCCGGTCGGCGGCGCGCAGTTCGAGGACCACCGTGTCGGGGCCGCTCGTCTCGTCGTCGAACCAGAGGACCTTCGGCGCGACGGGGGCCGCGCCCGGCGAGCCGTAGTCGCGTTCCTTCGCCGCCAGGCGCTGGGTCAGCGGGAGGGTGCCGGCGACCGCGCGGGCGAACTGCTCGCGCAGCAGTGTCGCGTCCGGCAAGGAGCCGAACTTCGGCGACGCCGTGAAGACACCGGCCCGGCCGCCATCGTGACCCCGGAGGACCGCCGAGTGCACTTCCAGGGAGTTCAGGGCCAGCACGCCCGCCGCCGGCGCCAGCAGCTCCGCGCGGGCCGGCACGGCCAGCAGCACCGTGACGACCTTGCCCTGAGCGGTGATCCGGATTTCGCCGGTGCCCGAAGCCACGGCCTGGGCGACGAGCTCGCGCTGGTCGCCGTCCATCGGTTCGGGCGCGGTGAAGCCCTTGCCGCGCAGCACTTCTTCGCATCCCGTGACGAGCTCGGCGAGCAGCCGGGCCTTCCAGTCGGTCCAGACGCCGGGGCCGGTGGCCAGCGAGTCGGCCTGGGTGAGCGCGTGCAGGAGCTCGACCAGGACGAGGTCGCTGTCCAGGGTCTTCACCACGCGCCCGACCGTCTCCGGCTCGCTGATGTCGCGGCGCGTCGCGGTGTGCGGCAGCAGGAGGTGGTGGCGGACCATCGCCGACACCGTCGCCGCGTCCGCCGGGCTCAGCCCCAGCCGCGTGGCGACCTGGAGGGAGATCTTCGCGCCCAGCTCCGAGTGGTCGGCGTCGCGGCCCTTGCCGATGTCGTGCAGCAGCGCGCCGATCAGCAGCAGGTCCGGCCGCGACACCGTGGTGGTCAGCTTGGCGGCCTCGACGCAGGTGCGCACGAGGTGCCGGTCGACCGTCCACTGGTGCACCGGCGAGCGCGGCGGCAGGTCGCGGACCGCGCCCCACTCGGGGAACAGCCGGGCCCACAGGCCGGTCCGGTCCAGCGACTCGACGGCGTCGACCAGGCCCTCCCCCGCGCCCAGCAGCTCGACCAGGGCGTTCAACGCATCAGGCGGCCACGGCGCCCGCAGCTCCGGCGCCGATTCCGCCAGCGCCTTGAGGGTGCCGAGCGCGATGGGCTTGCCCGTGCGCGCCGACGCCGCGGCGACCCGCAGCAGGAGCGCCGGGTCCTTCGCCGGGACGGCGTCGCGGGCCAGCGCGACCTCGTTCCCGTGCAGCACCACGCCTTCCGCCAGCGGAGTGCGCGACGGCCGCCGTCCGAACCGCGGTTTCGGCGGTTCCACAGTGGACCGGAGCGCGACGTCCAGCGCGTACGCGATCGTGCGGCCCGCGCCGGAAAGCTTGCGGGCCAACGTGAAGCGGTCGCCGAACCCGAGTTCGGCGGCCACCAGCTCGGCCTCCGGCGCGGACAGGATGTCGCGTTCGCGCCGGATCTCCCGCCGCAGCTCGGTGCGGACGTCGAGCAGGAGCCCCTTGGCTTCCAGGAGCTCTTCGCCGGGCCGCGCGGTGAGCTGCGCCGCGGCCAGGGCTTCCAGGACGGCGAAGTCCCGCAGCCCGCCCCGCCCGTGCTTGAGGTCGGGTTCGGCGGACTGCGCGATCTCGCCACTGCGGGACCAGCGTTGCCGGACCGACGCCGTCATGTCCGGGATCTGCTTGCGCGCGGTGCGGCGCCACTGGTCGCGCGCCGCGGAAACCAGGCGGCCGGTCAGCTCGGCGTCCCCGGAAAGGTGCCGGGCGTCGAGCAGGCCCATCGCCGTGCGAAGGTCCTCCGAAGCGACCTTCAGTGCTTCACCGGGTGTGCGGACCGAGTGGTCCAGCCCGACTTTCGCGTCCCACAAGGGATACCAGAGCGCGTCCGCGATCTCGCCGACCTTGCTGTTGCCGTTGTGCACCAGCACCAGGTCGAGATCGGAGAACGGCACCAGCTCCCGGCGGCCGAGCCCGCCCACGGCGACCAGCGCGACACCCGGTTCCGCGGTGTCGACGCCGGCCGCCGAGGCTCCCCTGCCCAGCCAGAACTCGTAGAGGTCGACCAGGGCCGCCCGCAGTGCGGACGCCCCCAGCCTCCCGTGCCTGCCCTCGAGCAATCGCTCGGTGGCCTTGACCAGTTCGCCCCCGTCGGCCATCCCCGTCGCCTATAGAGCGTCCGTGCCGCGCTCGCCGGTCCGTACCCGGATGACGGTCTCCACCGGCGTCACCCACACCTTGCCGTCGCCGATCTTGCCGGTGTGCGCGGCCGTGGTGATGGCCTCGAGGACCTTCTCCACGTTGGTGTCGTCGGTGACGACCTCGATCTTCAGCTTGGCCACGAAGTCCACCGAGTACTCGGCGCCGCGGTAGACCTCGGTGTGGCCCTTCTGCCGGCCGTACCCCTGGACCTCACTGACCGTCATGCCCAGCACGCCCAGCTGCTCCAGCGCGGAGCGGACGTCGTCCAGCGTGAACGGCTTGACAATCGCCGTGATGAGCTTCATGCCTTGGTCTCCTCGAGTTTCGCGGCGGGGGAAGACTTGACCGGGATGATGGACGGAGCGCCGCCGCCGGACAACCCGGTGAAGTCATACGCGCTCTCCGCGTGCTGAGCTTCGTCGATGCCGCTGACCTCGTCCTCGGTGCTGACGCGGAAACCGCCCGCCTTCTTGATCGCGAACCCGATGATGAAGGACAGGACGAAGGAGTACGCGAGCACCGCGCCCGCGGCCAAGGCCTGCCTGCCCAGCTGGGTGAACCCGCCGCCGTAGAACAGGCCGTCGGCGCCGAGCGCGTTGACGCTCGTGGTGCCGAAGAAGCCGATCAGCAGCGTGCCGACGATACCGCCGACCAGGTGGACGCCCACGACGTCGAGCGAGTCGTCGAAGCCGAACTTGAATTTGAGCGAGATGGCGAGCGCGCAGAGGACGCCGGCGATCAGGCCGATCGCGATGGCCCCGAGTGGGCTCACGAAACCACACGCCGGAGTGATGGCGACCAGGCCGGCGACCGCGCCGGACGCCGCGCCGAGGGTGGTCGGCTTGCCGAACTTGAGCTGCTCCACGATCAGCCAGCCGAGCACGGCGGCGGCGGTGGCGACGGTCGTGTTGGTGAACGCGACGGCGGCGAGGTCGTTGGCGGCCAGCGCCGAACCGGCGTTGAAGCCGTACCAGCCGAACCACAGCAGGCTGGCGCCGAGCAGGACGAACGGCACGTTGTGCGGGCGGCCGGTGTCCTTCGGCCAGCCCTTGCGCTTGCCGAGCACGATCGCCAGGGCGAGGCCCGCGGCACCGGCGTTGATGTGGACCGCGGTGCCACCGGCGAAGTCGAGTGCCTTGAGGTTGTTGGCGATCCAGCCGCCGACCGAGTTCTCGCCGATGAAGCCGTTGAAGGAGAACACCCAGTGCGCGACCGGGAAGTACACGACCGTCACCCAGATGACGACGAACAGCGTCCAGCCCCAGAACTTCGCGCGGTCGGCGATGGCGCCGGAGATCAACGCGGGCGTGATGATGGCGAACATCAGCTGGAACATGACGAACGCGAGCACCGGCAGCGCGTCAGTACCGGGCCACGCGACGGCGGGCGCCGAGTCGGTGGCGGCGACCGCGAAGCCGGCGAGCTTCCCGAAGGTGTTCTCCAAGCCGGCGAAGTGGAAGTTGCCGAGCAAGCCGCCGAAGGCGTCGTCGCCGAAGGACATCGAGAAGCCGTAGAGGGCCCAGAGCACCCCCACCACGGCCAGCGCGATGAAGTTCATCATCAGCATGTTCAGGACGCTCTTCGCGCGGACCATGCCGCCGTAGAAGAAGGCCAATCCTGGGGTCATGAGCATGACCAGCGCGGCGCTGGCCAGTACCCATGCGGTGTCTCCTGCGTTCAGCACATCGTCCTCCCGTGCCCTGGGTGTCCTGCGAAGGCAGTTTTGGCTCGCGGTGTTTCACGGGGCGGCGCGAGAGGTTTCGCCCGCGTGAACTGTCCGCGCCCGGTTGTTACGGCCAGGTTTCCCGGGACGTGTCCTGGAGTGTCTGGTTGCGTAACGTCGTGGTCGAATAGCCCCATGACGTCTGGCGACCACGGGAATGACTCACTGCCACCTCGGGTCGTGGACGCATTGCGCTGTTCGGTGTGCGGTACGCCGCTGGAGGCCGTGGATCGCACGCTGCGTTGCGAGAACAGCCACTCTTTCGATCTAGCCCGGCAGGGTTACGTGAACCTGTTGCACGCGCGAATCCCGGCGGGGACGGCGGACACGGCACCGATGGTCGCGGCCCGCGCGGACTTCTTGGCGTCGGAGTCGTACCGGCCCCTCGCGGACGAGCTGGCCCGCGTGTGCGCGGAGGCGGACGGTCTCGTGATCGACGCGGGCGCCGGAACGGGCTACTACCTGGCGCACGTCTTGGAGGCGGCTCCTGCGGCTTGGGGTCTCGCCCTGGACGTTTCCGCGGTGGCGTTGCGACGCGCGGCTCGCGCCCACCCGCGCCTGGGCGCGGCGGTGTGGAACCTGTGGGAGCCGTGGCCGGTGGGCGACGAGGTGGCCTCGGCGGTGCTGAACGTCTTCGCACCGCGCAACGGGCCGGAGTTCCACCGCGTCCTGCGGCCCGGCGGGCTGCTGACGGTGGCGTCTCCGGACCCGGACCACCTCCGCGAGCTGGGCGACCTGGTGCTGTCGGTGGACGACCGCAAGGAGGAGCGCCTGGACGGCACCCTCGGCGAGTACTTCGCCCGCACCGGCCGCACGGAGGTCCGCCGGACGGCGCAGCTGACCCCGCGCCAGATCCGCCAGGCGGTGGAGATGGGCCCGACGGCCTTCCACCTCGACCGCGGCGACCGACGTGCCCGCCTGGACGCGCTGGCCGAGCCCCAGGCGGTGACGGTGTCGTTCACGGTCTCCACGTACCGGCGGCTCTGAGGACGTTCTGGAAGGCTGGGTGACGTGAAGCCCGACTGGACCGCGTCCGCGACGCTGCTCGCGGACGCGGAGTGGGTTCGCGCCCGCATCGGCGGCGCGGCCAAGCTCTACGGGTGTGCCGGGCCGGAGGTGCTCGGCACGATCTGGTGGTACTCGCTGTCCTCGGTGCTCGTGGCTCCGGCTGTAGAGAGCCTGGCCGCCGCGACGGAGGGCGGGGCGAGCCCAGTACCGGCCGGCCATGCGCAGCACTCGGCGAGCGACCCGATGGCACACCCGGTACCACCCGGCGGATCGGCAGCAGGCGGGTCTCCGCGGCCGGCGCTGGCCGACCCGTCGCTCGACGCCATGGAGATCGACCTCCTCGCCGACGGCCGGTTGCTCGGCGCCCGCTCCACCCGTCCCCTCGCCGGCGGGCTGCCCGAACTGGGCGCCGCGTTCAGAAAGGCGCTTGGGGCCGCCATCGCCACGATCGCCGCCGTCACCGGCGCCCGTGCGCGCGCCCTCGGCGCCATCGCCACGGACTCGATCGGCAACCGGCTGCTGTGGACACCCGACCCGGAGCGCGCGATGGCCCTGGCCGAACCGCTCGTGGCCGCGATCGGCTTGGACCTGCCGAAGCCGCGTTTCGTGCGCGTCGGCCGGACGCCGGCTGTCCGCCGCGCGTCGTGCTGCCTGATCTACGAGGTCGGCAACCCGAAGTGCGTGAGTTGCCCGCGCCAGACGCCCGCCGAGCGCGAGGCGCGGCTTCGCGCCGCCCTGGGCTGAACACGTCAGTCGAGGACGGCCAGCTCCAGCCCGCGCAGCCGCTCCGGGTCGGCGATGACCTCGATGCCGGTGATCCGGTCGCCGTCCACCTGGAACGCCAGGACGACCGACAGCCGCCCCGCGTGCCCCCACAGCAGCCCCGGCGAGCCGTCGACGAGGACCAGCTCGCTGGCGCGAGACCGCTCGGCCGCCAGCACCGCGCCCTCGCGCACGCTCTCGACGCCGCGCAGCACGACCGGCGCCGGGCTCGGGCCGACGAACCGGTCCGCGTGCAGCACCACGTCCGGATCGAGGAGCGCGAGCAGCGCTTCGAAGTCGCCACCCCGCGACGCGGCCAGGAACGCCTCGACGACCTTGCGCCGCCGCGGCAGGCCCGCGTCCGCCGCGGTACCGCCCTTGACCCGCCGCCGGGCCCGGCTCGCGAGCTGCCGGGCCGCCGCCGGAGTCTTGTCGATCATCGGCGCGATCTCGTCGAACGGCACCGCGAACATGTCGTGCAGCACGAACGCGACCCGCTCGGCGGGCGCCAGCGCGTCGAGCACCACCAGCAGCGCGAGCCCGACAGTGTCGGCCAGCTCCGCCTCCTGCTCGGGGTCCCGCCGCTCCTCGCTCTGTTCGGGCCGGCCGTCCAGAGGCTCCTCGCGGTGGTTGCGACGCGTCCGCAGCATGGACAGGCACACCCGCGCGACGACGGTCGTCAGCCACGCGCCGACGTTCTCGACCTCACCCGTGTCGGTGCGGTCGAACCGCAGCCAAGCCTCCTGAAGGGCGTCGTCGGCCTCGCTCGCCGAACCGAGCATCCGGTAGGCGACCGCCCGCAGCCGCGACCGCTCCTGCTCGAACCGCTCGGTCAGCGTGTCCACCGTGCCCGTCTCCTTCGCGCCGCAGTCGTAGCAGTAGACCCCGCCACGGCGGCCGATGTGACGAGAACGCTGGGACGCACGGAGTGATCTGAGCCATTCCGGCATTCCGGCCGGCGTCGGAGCCGCGCCCGCTCAACTACCCATGTACCGCCCTCCTCGGCTCGTACCACGTCTCGCCCACCGGCTCCCCCGCCATGTTCCAGCTCCACGAAATCCGCGGGGTGATCCGGGAGTACAGGCCCGGCCCGACCAAGCCGGTCCGTTCCACGGGCTCGTCCGCGTCGCCGTACACCCGGATCGCCCGCGCGACGAACGGGTGCAGCGACACCAGGTCGTCCACCACGACCGCGACCTTCCGGCGGCCGGCGGCGACGTTCCGGAACTTGCGGGTCGCCGTCACCGTCGCGCCGACGCCGCCGACCCAGAAGTGTTCGCCGTCGAACTCGAACGCCAGCGGGACGACGTCCGGCTGCTCGCCCGCGCCGAGCGTGGCGACGCGGGCGAGCGGCTGCGAACGCAGGTAGTCGATCTCTTCGGCGGTGAAGCTCATCAGCGCTCCTTCGTGATCCGGATCCACCTCCTACACGAACTCAGGGCACCCGGATCGACAGTTCAGAGCACGCAAAACTCGTTGCCCTCCGGATCCGCCATCACGACGTGGTCGGGACGACCGTCCAGCTCGTCCTCGTACAGCACCGTCGCGCCCGCCGCGGTGAGCCGGGCGACCGCTTCGACGACCCGCTCCCACCGCGTGTGCCAGGAGACCTCACGCCCGCCGCCGGCCTGGATGTCCAAGTGCAGACGGTTCTTCGCGACCTTCCCCTCGGGCACCTTGAGGAAGCTCAGGTTCGGCAGCACCCCTTCCGGATCGCTCAGGTACGCGCCGTCGTCCCACTCCGCCTCGGGCACGCCTTGCTGGGCGAACCACGCTTCCCAGCTGGCGAACCCGGCGGGTGGCGGCCGCTCGATGTAGCCGAGGGCCACCGCCCAGAACCTCGCCAGCGCGCGAGGTTCCGCGCAATCCATCGTCAGGCTCCACCGCACCGTCACGGTCGAAGCGTAGCCGCGAGAAGGGCCACCGCACCCTTCGCGACGGCGATTCCCCGCCCAGCGACGTGGCTTTCGTTCAATGGCGCGGCCGGGTCCGACACCATGACGCTGGTGACCAGCGAGCGGCCGTCCGCGGTGCGCGCCAGGTAGTTCAAGGTCAGCACGCCGGGTTCGCTGCCGCCCTTGAACCAGACCTCCGGGAACTTCGTCCGGTCGAGTCCCAAGCCACCGTCGTTCAGCGCCAGCGCGTGCCCGATCTCCGGCTGGTTCTCCTTCTGCAGCCCGGAGAACGCGCGGCAGATGTCGTCCGGTGAACCGAACCACTCGATGTCGTCGATCTTCTCGGGCGACTGCCAGCCCTGGAGGCCGGTGAGCGGAAGGCGTTCCAGCCCGGCGACCGCCGCGGGACGCGCCCAGCGCGGCAGCGCCAGGTAGGCGTCCGCGCGAGCCGGGTACTGCGTGGCTTTGAGCTCGAACAACGCCTTCGTGGTCAGGAACGGGACGTTCGCCGACGGCCGCTGGTTGCCGAACGCGGCCACCTGCCGCTGCACAGCGTCCCGGCCGAGCCGGTGGATCAGGTGGTCGGTCGCGGTGTTGTCGCTGATCGAGATCATCTTGTCGGCGTACTCGGACAGCGGGAGCCGCGTGCCGGCCGGCTCGTTCTGCAGCACCCCCGACGGCAGGCTCTTCCAGTCGTCGCGGATCGCCAGCTGCTCGCTCCAGGACGCTTTGTGCTGGGCGACCGCCTTGCCGAGCGCACCGAGGACATAAAGCTTGAAGGCCGAGCCCAGCGGCCGCTGCACGTCGGTGTGCACGCCGTGCACGCTTTGGCAACGCCCGTCCGGGAGGATCTCCGACGCGCCGAACGACACGCGGGCGCCGAGCGCCGCGAGCTGCGCGTCGACCTCCGCCCAGGACGCCGGGACCGGGTCGTCCGGGCTCGCCCTCAGCCCGTCGATCAGGCCGGCCTGGTCCACGTGCAGGTCGAGCAGGTAGTCGTCGGCGGGTCCGTGGACCGCGGCCTCCACGTGGTCCGGCGCCTCGGCGACGATCCGTTTCAGCTCGAGCGGACCGAGCTGCGCGAGTGCGCCGTTGACGCCCGCTGTACCGCCCACGGCGGTCAACAGGACCTGGGCGACGTGCTCACGCACCTCGGCGTCGGACACCGGGACGCGCGCGGTCGCGTCGACCACCCACTCGAGCTGGTGCGTCGCGGTGGGTATCTCGGCGGCCTGGGCGGCCGGCGCCACCAGCGGTGCCAGGACCGCGAGCACGCCCACTATCGCTTTCTTCATTTCTCCCCCTGTGCTTCCATCGTTCCCCCTTGGTCTCCGGCTACTGTTCGGGCGGCCGGATCCACAACCCGGCCACTCGGCCGTCTTCGCGGTAGGTCACCTGCACCGTCCGCTCGCCGGCCTCGAAGGCCAGCGGCATGTGGACGACCGTGTAGTCGCCCGTGGACCGCGCATACGGTTCCCCCATCCCCTCGTAACTCCCGACCGTTCCGGCCACCTGGGCCCAGGCGAGCCGCAGCTCGTCCTCGCCGACCGCCGCCTGCATCCGGTCGTCGAAGTCGCGACGCACCTCGTGCCACTGGCAGCCGACGAGCTCCGCCACGAGCCCCTCGGCGCGGTGGATCACGTCCGGCGGCTTCAGCTCCGTCATGGACGCTCCGGTCGCCGGGTCGACCGGCCGGCCGAACCGCTGGAAGGCGGCCTGCCGGCTGGTGCCCAGCAGGTCGCCGAGCTCCTGCCACGTGTGCCCGGCCGCCCTGGCCGCGTCCACGGTGTCCCGCAGCGCCGCTTCGGCCTCACGGACTTTCCGCAACGCCTCACCGACCGCGGCCAAGGGCCCTCCCGGCACAACGTCAAGAGTGGATTGACGCGGCCGGATTGTCAAGCCATTCTTTACGTGCGCTCGCTGACGGCGGGCAGCACTCCGGCAAGTGGCGTCGCAGTACTGGCGGTTTCGCCCAGCTCCACGCCGAGGTGGCAGCGGCTTGCCACACGCAGCACATTTCATACTTTCGAGTGTAGCGCACGAAATTCTAAATCGTGCTAAGCTCGGAAGCACGAAATGGTCCCGCCCAGCACCTGAGAGGCGTGGCCATCCGAAGGGGAGGACGGTTACGGTGAGAACCGATGAGTGAACGCACCTGGGGCTTTCGGACCCGCGCACTGCACGCGGGTGGCACCCCCGATCCGGCGACCGGCGCGCGGGCCGTGCCGATCTACCAGACCACGAGCTTCGTCTTCGAGGACGCCGCCGATGCGGCGAACCTCTTCGCACTGCAGAAGTACGGCAACGTCTACAGCCGCATCGGGAATCCGACCGTGGCCGCGTTCGAAGAGCGGATCGCGAGCCTGGAAGGCGCCATCGGCGGCGTCGCCACCGCGAGCGGGCAGGCCGCGGAGTTCCTGACGTTCAGCGCGCTCACCGAGGCGGGCGACCACATCGTGTCGGCGAGCGGCCTGTACGGCGGCACGGTCACCCAGCTCACCGGCACGCTCCGGCGGTTCGGCGTGGAGACGACGTTCGTCAGCGGCGGCATCGACGACTACGCGGCCGCGATCACCGACCGGACCCGGCTGCTCTACACCGAGGTGATCGGCAACCCCGGCGGCGGCATCGCCGACCTCGCGGCGCTGGCGGACCTCGCGCACGCCCACGACATCCCGCTGGTCGTGGACGCCACGCTGGCGACGCCGTACCTGTGCCGGCCGATCGAGCACGGCGCCGACATCGTGCTGCATTCGGCGACGAAGTTCCTCGGCGGTCACGGGACGACGCTCGGCGGCGTCGTCGTCGAGTCCGGGAAGTTCGACTGGGGCAACGGGAAGTTCCCGCGGATGACCGAGACCGTCGAGAGCTACGGCGGCCTGAGGTACTGGGAGAACTTCGGCGAGTACGCGTTCTGCACGCGCCTGCGAGCCGAGCAGCTGCGGGACATCGGCGCGGTCCTCTCGCCCCACTCGGCTTTCCTGCTGTTGCAAGGGGTCGAGACGCTCCCGCAACGGATGGACGCGCACGTGGCCAACGCCCGGGCGGTCGCCGAGTACCTCGAAGCGGACCCACGGGTGGCCTGGGTTTCGTACGCTGGGCTGCCTTCCCACCAGCACCACGACCTGGCGAAGAAATACCTGCCCGCCGGGCCGGGTGCGGTGTTCTCGTTCGGCATCGACGGCGGCCGGGCAGCGGGCGAGAAGTTCGTCGAATCGGTGGAGCTGCTGTCCCACCTGGCGAACGTCGGGGACGCGCGGACACTCGTGATCCACCCGGCGTCGACCACGCACGCCCAGCTGTCGGAGGATCAGCTCGCGGCCGCGGGCGTCGGTCCCGACCTGATCCGGCTGTCGGTCGGCCTGGAAGACGTCGACGACATCCTCTGGGATCTCGACCAGGCGCTGGGCAAGGCGGTGGCCGGATGACGTACGCGGTGGGAGCCGTCGAGCGGCGGGCGATCCTCAACCGGACGAAGTCGGTGACGCTGGTGGGCGCGTCCGCCAACCCGGCGCGGCCCAGCTACTTCGTCGCGACGTACCTGCTCTCGTCGACGCGCTACGAGGTCACCTTCGTCAACCCGCGGCTGGACACGCTGTTCGGGAAACCGGTGTACGCCTCGCTCAAGGACGTACCGGGTGAACCGGACCTGGTCAGCGTGTTCCGCAAACACGACGATCTGCCTCAGGTGGCCGAAGAGGTGATCGACGCGGGCGCGCGGACGCTGTGGCTGCAACTCGGGTTGTGGCACGAGCCGGTGGCCGAACGGGCGCGGGCGGCCGGGCTGGACGTCGTCATGAACCGGTGCGTGAAGATCGAACACGCGCGCTTCGCCGGCGGGCTCCACCTGGCCGGGTTCAACACCGGCGTGATCAGCTCCCGGAGGCAGTCGGCACCCTAGGGAAGAGAACGAGCGTTCCCACTGTTGCCCGGGGTATGACCGAGAACCTGGGGATCACCTTGTCCGGTGGTCCGACCGCGCTCCTGGAACTGGGCGGCGTCCGGCTGCTCACCGACCCGACCTTCGACGCGCCCGGCGATCACTCGATCGGCAACCGCGTGCTGATCAAGACCGAGGACTCCGTGCTGACCGAAGACGCGGTCGGCGTGGTGGACGCTGTCCTGCTGTCTCACGACCAGCATCCCGACAACCTGGACGACCGCGGCCGCGCCTACCTGGGGACGGTGCCGCTGACGCTGATCACGCCCAGCGGAGCCGAGCGGCTGGGTGGGACCGCGCGGGGACTGAAGCCGTGGGAGGAGACGCAGGTCGGACCGCTGACGGTCACCGCCGTCCCGGCGCTGCACGGGCCGGAGGGCGCCGAGCCGACGACCGGCGAGGTCACCGGGTTCGTGCTGAGCGGCGACGGCCTGCCGACGGTGTACGTCAGCGGGGACAACGCGTCGGTCGAACTGGTGCGGGAGATCGCGTCGCGGTTCCGTGTCGACATCGCGGTGCTGTTCGCCGGCGCCGCCCGGACGGCGCTCTTCGACGGCGCTCCCCTGACACTGACCAGCGCGAACGCCGCCGAAGCGGCCAAGGTGCTCGGCGCGGCGAAGGTGGTGCCGCTGCACTTCCGCGGCTGGCAGCACTTCAGCGAAGGGCCGGACGCGCTGCGGAAGGAGTTCGAGGCAGCCGGTCTCACCGACCGGCTGGTGCTGCTCGAACCCGGCGAGCGCGCGGAGATCTGACGCCGACGGAGTCATCAGGAGGTGACGCGAACTGGATCACCGGGAGGTCAACGCAGTCGAGACGTGAGAGGACCCGAGCCGGGACTGCTGGAAGGGCCGCCGGTGCCGGGGGCCGGGCCGCGGAAAGCGCAGCCTTCCTCCGGGCGTGAGTTGACGCCGGCCGGACCACGGGCACGGGCACGGGCACGGAGCACGGAGCACGGAGCACGGAGGTCGTAGTCCGGCGACGTCTCGCTCGGTCGCGCCGCTGTTCGGCGATGCGTCGTCCCTGGGTGCGCAGCCGGCTGACTCGAGCCCGTGAGAGGCTGGTGGCATGGCCAAACCGACCCCGCTGCAGTTCCGGAACATCCTCGTCGCCGTGCTGGCGGCGGCGGGCTTCGTCTGGAGCGTCGTGGCCGGGCTCGAGTGGTGGGTCAGCGCCATCATCGGGTGCGCCTGCGTCCTGTCGCTGGCCTCCGCCTACCTCAACCGGCCGAACGCGGGCTGATCGCGAGCCGCCGGCGAGGGCAGCCGGCGACTCGCGAAACGCACCTCACCGCGTCTTGGCGAAGCGCGCCTTCACATTGGTCCGGCCCGCTTCGGTGAGCCGGCCGTACAGGCGCAGCCTGGCCAGTCCGCCGTCCGGGTAGATGTCCAGGCGGGCCTCCGTCACCTCCGGACCGTCCTTCAGTGCGAACCGATGGCGGGTGTCCGGCTGCAGTCGGGTCTTCGGCAACAGCGGGACCCATTCGCCGTACGTGTCGCGGCCGCTGACCGACGCCCAGCCCGGGGCGTTGCCCTTGAGGTTGCTCGTGTCCAGCTCGGCGAACCGGACGATGCCCGCGCCCGCCAGGCGCAGCGTCAGCCAGTCGTTGCCGTCGTCGCGGCGGCGGGCCGTCTCCCAACCCTCGGCCTGGTGCGCCGCAAGACCGGGTGAGAGCACGTTGTTCGGCGACGAATAGAACTTGTTGCTGCAGCCGGTGACCAGGGCGCCGTTCTCCAGGGCCGCCAGGTCGAGCGCGTCCAGGTCCAGCAGGTCCGGGTCCGGGATCGGGGCGCCGTGCACGCGCAGGCGCGCCACGCCGCCGTCCGGGTGCTGTGTCAGGCGCACGTGCGTGTACCGGCGCGAACCGTTGATCGCGTAGAAGTTCTCCGTGTGGCCGGCCGCCGGGGCGCGGTCGACCAGGATGTCCCAGTCCGCCGACGCCAGCTCCGCCGCCGAGGGGTAGCCCGGGACCGACGCCGCCTCGACCGAGACGAACGGCGGGTAGTTGCCCTTGAAGAACGCCGTGTCGACGATGACGCCCGTGACCGTGCCGGCCAGGCCGAGCCGGACCACGGCCTGGTCGTCGCCCGGTCCGCGGTGGCGGCGGGTCTCCCAGCCGTCGTACACCTGACCCTTCGGGCCGAACGTCTCGGCGCGGTGCGCCGGCGTCCACGGGTTGACCAGGTTCTCCTTCTCGGCGAACAGCTCGTCGGTCGCCCACATCACCGTCCCGCCGAAGCGACGTGACGCGAGGTCGGGCAGTTCCGTCCACTCAGGACGGACAGGGTCGTCGGACAAGGCGGCCTCCATTTCAGCAGTTCCCCCGGGTCAGCAACGCGCCGCGGGGCTCGTCGCCGGTGATTTCGGTGCCCCGCAACCAGGTCGAGCGCACGACGCCGGCGAGCGGCCGCCGGTCGTACGCGCTGACGGGGTTGCGGTGCTTCAGCTTCGCGACGTCGACCACGAACGCCTCTTCCGGCGCGAACACGCAGAAGTCGGCGTCGTAGCCCACCGCGAGGTGCCCCTTGCGGCGCATCCCGGCCTGCGCGGCCGGACGTTCGGCCATCCAGCGGACGACGTCGGTGAGCGCGAACCCGCGTTGCCGCGCCTGCGTCCAGATCGCCGGCAACCCCAGCTGCAAGCTGGAGATCCCGCCCCAGGCAAGTCCGAAATCGCCGCTGTCGAAGCGTTTCAGCTCCGGCGTGCACGGCGAATGGTCGCTGACGACGGTGTCGATCACGCCGTCGGCGAGTCCCTGCCAGAGCAGCTCGCGGTTGGCCGCCTCCCGGATCGGCGGGCAGCACTTGAACTGCGTCGCGCCGTCGCGGATCTCTTCGGCGATGAAGCTGAGGTAGTGCGGGCAGGTCTCGGCCGTCAGCGCCACGCCGTCGCGACGCGCCGCCGCGACCAGCGGCAGGGCCTCCGCCGAAGACAGGTGCAGGATGTGCGCGCGGGCGTCGTTGCGGCGGGCCGCCTCGATGACGTGCGTGATCGCGAGGTTCTCCGCCGCGCGCGGCCGGGACCGCAGGAAGTCGACATAGCGACCGCCGTGCGGCTCGGGGGCTTCGTCGATCTCGTGCGCGTCCTCGGCGTGGACGATCATCAGCGCGTCGAAGGAACTCAGCTCCCGCAACGCTTCGTCGAGTCCCGCCGGATCCAGCGGCGGGAACTCGTCGACGCCCGAGTGCAGCAGGAAGCACTTGAATCCGAACACCCCGGCATCGTGCAGAGCGCGCAGGTCGCGGGCGTTGCCGGGGATCGCGCCGCCCCAGAAGCCGACGTCGACGTGCACCCGGCCGGTCGCCGCCTTGCGCTTGACCTCCAGGGCCGCGACGTCGACCGTCGGGGGCAGGCTGTTGAGCGGCATGTCCACGATCGTGGTCACGCCGCCCGCGGCGGCCGCCCGGGTCGCCGTCTCGAAGCCCTCCCACTCCGCGCGGCCGGGATCGTTGACGTGGACGTGCGTGTCGACGAGTCCCGGCAGCAGCACGACGTCGTCGCCGAGGTCGAGCACGCGGTCGCCGGACAGGGAAGCCCCGCCGGGTTCGACCGCGACGATCCGGCCATCGTCGACACCGACGGTCGCCGGAACTTCGCCCTCGGCCGTGACGGCTCGGGCCGCGCGCACCACAAGATCCATCCGAAAACCCTTCTCCGGGAGGATTGAACCACCGCCGATTTCACAGTACGGAAAGGCGGTTTCGCACAACGACAGTAACCACGGCTCGCGCCGCTCGTCAACGACGGACGTGGCACGTTACGGTCATCCTGTGCGGCTTGAAGCGGAGTTCACGAGCGAACCGTTCCACGGCGAAGGTTCGCCGCCCGAGCACGCGATCGCCGCGCGCGACGCCGCCGTGAAAGCCGGGCTGGACACCGACTTCGGCCCGCTCGGAACGCTCGCCCGGGGCGAAGCGAAGGAGCTCTACGACGCGCTTCCGGTGATCGCGCAGGCAGCACTCGACGCGGGTGCGACCCAGGTGACGCTGCAGGTGCGCCGGGTCGAGCCGGGAGGCGCCGAAGCGGGCGAAAAGCCCGCGGCCGGCCCGGCCGTAGGACTGAACGACGCGCTGGCCCGGCTGATCGCCGATGTCGAGCGCGAACTCGGCGCCAAGCTGGGCGAACTCGACCGGCCCGGCAAGCAGCGCGCCGTCCGGCTGCTGCGCGAACGCGGCGCCTTCGGCCTGCGGAAATCCGTCTCGTCGGTGGCCGACGCGCTGGGGGTCACGCGGTTCACCGTCTACAACTACCTCAACCGGGAAGCCGACTGACCAGGGCGTTCAACAAAATGTTGACGAGACTCCGGCGCCAACGTACGGTCAGCGGGACGCCACTCACGAGGAGTTCCCCGTGCCGCTCACCCTCACCGCCTTCAACGCCGCCGACGCCGATGACGTCCGTCCGGCGCTGACCGCCTGTCTCGCCGTCCCCCGCTGGGTGGACACGATTCTCGAACACCGGCCCTACGCAAGCCGGGACGCGCTGATCGCCGCCGCCGAGCTGCCGTTGAGCAGCGACGAGATCCGGCAGGCCATGGCCGCCCACCCCCGGATCGGGGAAAAGCCGAAACAGCGGGGCACCGAGGGCGACTGGTCGCGGAACGAACAGTCCGGTGTGGACAACGCCGACGCGTTCGCCGCCGCGAATGCCGAGTACGAAGCCAAGTTCGGGCACGTGTACCTGGTTTGCGCCAGCGGGCGCAGTGGCGAAGAACTGCTGAAGACGCTGCGCGAAAGGCTGGACAACGACCCCGCGACCGAACTGGCCGTCGCCGGCCGGGAACTGCTGAAGATCGCCCAACTCCGACTCGCGAAAGCGGTGACCGCGTGAGCCTCGTGACCACCCACGTCCTCGACACGGCGACCGGGCGCCCCGCGAAGGGGATCGCCGTCCGGTTCGAGACCGCCGAGGGGAAGCCGATCGCCGACGGGCGCACCGACGACGACGGCCGGATCCGCGACCTCGGCCCCGAAACCCTGGACCCCGGCGCCTACCGCCTGGTCTTCGACACCGGCGCCTACCTGGGTCCGGACGCCTTCTTCCCGGAGGTGGCCCTCACCTTCCGGATCGCCGACGGCACCGCGCACCACCACGTGCCGCTCCTGCTCAGCCCGTTCGCCTATTCGACCTATCGAGGGAGTTGAACCGTGGCCATCACCCTGGGCCCCAACCAGTACGGCAAGGCGGAGGTCCGCCTGGTGACGGTGCGCCGCGACGGCCCCGTGCACCACCTGAAGGACCTCACTGTGTCGACGTCGCTGCGCGGTGAGCTCGCCGCGACGCACCTCACCGGCGACAACGCGGGCGTGCTCGCGACCGACACGCAGAAGAACACCGTGTACGCCTTCGCGAAGGAGTCGCCGGTCGGCGAGATCGAGGACTTCGCCCTGCGCTTGGCGCGGCACTTCACCGGCACGCAGGGGAACATCACCGGCGCGCGGATCAAGGTCGACGAGCACGGCTGGGACCGGATCGCCGTCGGCGGCGAGCCGCACGACCACGCGTTCAGCCGCTCCGGCGACGAGCGCCGCACCACGGCCGTGACGATCCGGGACGGCCACGCGTGGGTCGTGTCCGGCATCGACGGCCTGACCCTGCTGAAGTCGACAGGGTCGGAGTTCCACGGTTTCCCGCGCGACCAGTACACGACTCTCGCCGAGACCGACGACCGCATCCTGGCGACGGCTGTCACGGCGAAGTGGCGCTACCAGGGCGACGGCATCGACTGGGCCGGGAGCCACCGCGAGATCCGGCGGCTGATGCTCGAGACGTTCGCGACGAAGCACAGCCTTTCGCTGCAGCAGACGCTGTATGCGATGGGTTCGGCCGTGCTGGAGGCGCGGCCGGAGGTGGCGGAGGTGCGGCTGTCGCTGCCGAACAAGCACCACTTCCTGGTGGACCTGAGCCCGTTCGGGCTGAAGAACGACAACGAGGTGTTCTACGCGGCGGACCGCCCGTACGGGCTGATCGAGGGCACGATCCTGCGCGACGACGACGCCGAGGACCCGGGCCCGGCCTGGGACATCCACTGAGAGCGACCCCCGCGCAGCCCCCGCCCTCTCCGGGGGTCCGGCCCCGCATCCAGTGTATCGGGGGCGACCGACGAAACCCGCGAAAAGCCGTCGTCGGCGTCGGCTTGTCCACATCACCGTGGGGGTGTGGACAAGCCGGACTCGGTAGAACGCTCTAGCAAGCGCGTATCCTCGGGACCGTGGCAGGGACCAAGGAACGCATCATGGCCGCCGGCGCGGAACTGTTTCGGCGCAACGGCTACAGCGGTACCGGGCTGAAGCAGATCGTCGCCGAGGCGAACGCTCCCTTCGGGTCGCTCTACCACTTCTTTCCCGGGGGCAAGGAGCAGCTCGGCCAGGAGGTCATCCGGACCTCCGGGCTCGCCTACATCCAGCTCTTCGACCTCTTCATCGCGCCCGCTCCCGATCTCGTCAGTGGGGTCGAGGCCTTCTTCGCCGCCGGGATCGCGACGCTCGAAGCCACCGACTACGTCGAAGGCTGCCCGATCGCGACCGTTGCCCTGGAGGTCGCCGCCACCAATGAGCCGCTGCGGCAGGCCACCGCCGAGGTCTTCACCGCCTGGATCGACGCCGGTACCGAAAGGTTCGCCCAGTTCGGCATCAGCACCGAAGCCGCGCGGACCTTGACCATCACCGCCGTCAACAACCTCGAAGGCGCCTTCGTCCTCTGCCGCGCGCTGCGGGACACCGAGGCCATGGCCGTCGCGGGTGCTGCAACCGTCGACGTCGCCCGGCGACTGCTCCAAGAAACGACGCAACTTTAGTCGGGAATCCAACAAGAATATTCAACATGGCGCTTGACCACGCAGTATCGGACATTGAAACTACCAAGTGGTCTAGTCCTCCTGCCTCAACATCGTCGTTCGGTTGGAGCCGCCATGCGCCGAGTCCTCGCCGTCCTCGCCACCGCCGTAGCCGCTGCCGCCCTCCTCAGCCCCTCTGCCGACGCCCTGGAAAACGGGCTCGCGAGAACCCCGCCGATGGGCTGGAACACCTGGAACACCTTCGAGTGCGACATCAACGAGACGCTCGTCAAGCAGACCACCGACCTCATGGTCAGCTCCGGGATGCGCGACCGCGGCTACACCTACGTCAACCTCGACGACTGCTGGATGACGCGCACCCGCGACGCCGGCGGCCACCTCGTCGCCGACCCCGCGAAGTTCCCCAGCGGCCTCAAGGCCCTCGGTGACTACATCCACGCGCGCGGGATGAAGTTCGGGATCTACGAGAGCGCCGGCAGCGAAACCTGCCAGCACTACCCCGGCAGCCTCGGCCACGAGCAGACCGACGCGAACAGCTTCGCGAGCTGGGGCGTCGACTACCTCAAGTACGACAACTGCGGCAGCCCCGGTGGCGAAACCCAGCAGGACTACGTGCGCCGCTACTCCGCCATGCGTGACGCGCTCAAGGCCACCGGCCGCCCGATCGCCTACAGCATCTGCGAATGGGGCAACTTCTCGCCGTCCACCTGGGCGCCGGACGTCGGCAACCTGTGGCGCACCACCGGCGACATCACCAACAACTGGGGCAGCATCGACTCGATCTACCGCCAGAACGTCGGCCTCGCGTCCGCCGCGAAACCCGGCGCCTGGAACGACCCCGACATGCTCGAGGTCGGCGACGGCATGGACTTCCAGGAGGACCGCGCCCACTTCACGCTCTGGGCCGCCATGGCCGCGCCCCTGATCGCCGGCGCCGACCTCCGCTCCGCCAGCGTCGCGACCTTCTCGACCTACCTCAACGCCGACGTCATCGCCATCGACCAGGACCCGCTCGGCAAGCAGGCCACGCGCATCTCGTCATCAGGAGGCGTCGACGTCCTGGCGAAGCCGCTCCAGGGCGGAGACGTCGCCGTCGTGCTGTTCAACGAAAACGGCACCACGAAAACCGTCTCCACGACGGCCGCCGCGGCCGGGCTGCCCGCCGCGGCGAACTACCGGCTGACCAACCTGTGGTCGAAGGAGCTGACCACGAGCACCGGCACGATCAGCGCGAACGTCCCGTCGCACAGCACGGTCGTCTACCGCGTGAAGGCCAACGCGAGCGGCAGCAGCGTCGACACCGCCCACCCGCTGCAGGGCGCGTCGTCGGCACGCTGCATCGACATCAACGGCAACGTCACCACGCCCGGCACCAAGGTCGACATCTGGGACTGCGACGGCGGGCCGAACCAGTCCTGGACGTTCACCGGCGCCGGTGAGCTGAAGGCCGACGGCCTCTGCCTCGACGCCGACGACGGCGGCACCGCGGCCGGGACCAAGCTCATCGCCTGGACCTGTCACGGCGGCGCGAACCAGAAGTTCAAGCTGAATCCGGACGGCTCGATCACCGGCACTCAGTCAGGCCTGTGCGTCGACGTCACCGGCGGCGACAAGCCCGCCGGCAACGTCAACGGCGTGCAGCTCGAGCTCTGGGGCTGCAACGACGACGCCAACCAGAACTGGCAGCTCAAGTAGCGGTCAGGTGCTCCGGCCGCACCGGGACGCGGGTGAGCGCGAGCCCGGTCGCGGCGCGGATCGCCGCCACGATCGCCGGGGTCGACGAGATCGTCGGCGGCTCCCCCACCCCGCGCAGGCCATACGGCGCGTGCGGGTCCGGGCGCTCCAGGACGTCGATGCTCATCGGCGGCATGTCCAGGACCGTCGGGATCAGGTAGTCGGTGAAGGAGGGGTTCCGGATCTTCCCGCCGGAAGTCTGGATCTCCTCCATCACCGCGAGCCCGAGCCCTTGCGCCGAACCGCCCTGGATCTGGCCCAGCACGGCTTGCGGGTTCAGCGCCTTGCCGACGTCCTGGGCGCAGTCCAGCGCGACCACCTTGACCAGGCCCAGTTCCGTGTCGACGTCGACGACCGCCCGGTGCGCGGCGAACGCGTACTGCACGTGCGCGCTGCCCTGGCCGGTCTCGGGATCCAGCGCGGACGTCGGCCGGTGCCGCCACTCCACCGTTTCGTCGTAGACGTCGTCGGCGAGGACGTCCACCAGGTCGGCGAGCACCTGGCCGTCGGCCGCGACGAGCTTGCCGCCGACCATGCGCACCTTCGCGTCGAACCGCGAAAGCAGCCGCGACCGCACCGCCACGCAGGCGGCTTGGACAGCGCCGCCGGTGACGTAGGTCTGGCGCGATGCCGACGTCGAGCCGCCGTTGCCGATCGAGGTGTCCATCGGCAGGACCGTCACCTGCTCGACGCCCAGCTCGGTCCGGACGATCTGCTGCATGATCGTCACCAAGCCTTGGCCGACCTCGCAGGCCGCGGTGTGCACCGTCGCCGCCGGCTCGCCGCCGACGAGCTGCAGGCGCACGCGGGCCGTCGAGTAGTCGTCGAAGCCCTCGGAGAAGCAGACGTTCTTGATCCCGACGGCGTACCCGACCCCGCGGACGACGCCTTCGCCGTGGGTCGTGTTCGAGACCCCGCCCGGCATGTGCCGCAGGTCGAACGGCCGCTCCGGGGGCATCGGCTTGTCCCGGACCAGTCCCAGCAGCTCCGCGACGGGCGCGGCGGAGTCGACGACCTGGCCGGTCGGCATCAGGTCGCCCTCATTCATCGCGTTGCGGACGCGGATCTCGACCGGGTCCAGGCCGCAGGCGGCGGCGAGCTTGTCCATCTGCGACTCGTAGCCGAAGGCCGCCTGCACCGCGCCGAACCCGCGCATCGCGCCGCACGGCGGGTTGTTCGTGTAGGTGCCCCAGCAGTCGACCGCCACGCTGTCCACTGTGTACGGACCGACGCCGAGCGTGGCAGCGTTCGCGACCACCGCGCCCGTCGAGGACGCGTACGCGCCGCCGTCGAGGTACAGGCGCGTACGCACGTACACGAGACGGCCGTCGCGAGTGGCGCCGTGCTCGTAGTACATCTTCGCCGGGTGGCGGTGGACGTGACCGTAGAAGGACTCTTCGCGGTTGTAGACCATCTTCACCGGCTTGCCGGTGTGCAGCGCCAGCAGGCACGCGTGGACCTGCATCGACAGGTCCTCACGGCCGCCGAACGCCCCGCCGACGCCGCCGAGGGTCAGCCGCACCTTCTCGGTCGGCAGACCCAGCGCGGCCACGATCTGCTGCTGGTCGACGTGCAGCCACTGCGTCGCGACGTACAGGTCGACGCCGCCTTCGGTGTCCGGCACGGCGAGCCCGGACTCCGGCCCGAGGAACGCCTGGTCCTGCATGCCGACCTCGTAGACGCCCGAGACGACGACGTCGGCGGCCGGGTCCTGCGGCCCACGGCGGATTTTCACGTGCCGCACGACGTTCCCACCGGAGTGCAGCGAAGGCCCTTCGCCTGCGACAGCCGCTTCGGAGTCCGTCACCGGGGAAAGCTCTTCGTAGGTGACGGCGATCCGCTTCATCGCGCGGCGCGCGGTCTCCGGGTGGTCGGCGGCGACCAGCGCGACCGGTTCGCCCTGGTAGCGCACGACGTCGGAGGCGAGCACCGGCTGGTCGGCGTGCTCCAGGCCGTAGCGGTTGACGCCGGGGACGTCCTCGTGGGTAAGCACCGCGTAGACGCCGGGCACGGTCAGGGCGTCGGTGATGTCGATCGCCGTGATCCGCGCGTACGGGTGCGGGCTGCGCAGGGTCACGCCCCACACCATGTCCTCGTGCCACAGGTCCGAGGAGTACGCGAACTCGCCGCGGACCTTCACGATGCCGTCGGGGCGCCGCGGCGACGTGCCGACGCCGTCGACCGTCGGCGTGCTGACGGTGGTGGTCATCTGCCCTCCCGCAACCGGGCGCTCGCGGCCGCCAGTTCGGACGCGATCTCCGACTCGTCCGCCTCGCGCAGCGTGCCGTCCTCGACGACGGCCTTCCCGCCGACGAACAGCCGGCGCACCGGCGGCGTGGCGCCCAGCACCAGCGCCGCGACCGGGTCGGCGATCCCGGCGTGGTTCAGGCCGGTCAGGTCCCAGACGGCGAGGTCGGCGAGCTTCCCGGGTTCGATCGATCCCAGGTCGTCCTCGCGGCCCAGGCACCGGGCGCCACCCATGGTGCCCATCCACAACGCCTCGCGCGTGGTCAGCCCGCGCGGTCCGCCGCGCTGGCGGGCCTGCAGGAGCGCCTGGTGCAGCTCTTCCCCGAGGCCGCCGGACTCGCTGGACGCGGCCCCGTCGACGCCGAGGCCGACCGCCACGCCCGCGTCGAGCAGGTCGCGGACCGGGGCGATGCCGGAGCCGAGGCGGCCGTTGGACGTCGGGCAGTGCGCCGACCCGGTGCCGGTCGCGCCGAACCGCCGGATCGCCTCGGGCGCGAGGTGGACGGTGTGCGCGAGCCAGACGTCTTCGGCGAGCCAGCCCAGCTTGTCCGCGTACTCCGCGGGCGTGCAGCCGACCTCGGCGAGGCACTGCTTCTCCTCGTCCAGCGTCTCGGCGAGGTGCGTGTGGAGCCGGACGCTGTTACGCCTCGCCAGCTCGGCCGCGCCCGACATCAGGCGCTCGGTGACCGTAAACGGCGAACACGGCCCCACGGCGATCTGCAGGTGCGCTTCCGGCGAGTCGTCGTGGAAGCGGCCGATCGCCGCTTCGGTGCCGGTCAGCGCCTCTTCGGTCGATTCGACGAGGTTGTCCGGCGGGAGGCCGCCGTCGGACTCGCCGCGGTCCATCGACCCGCGCACGACGTGCAGCCGGACGCCGATCCGCTGGCGGGCCGCGGCCAGCGCCGCGACCTGGTCGCCGCCGTCGCGCGGGAAGACGTAGTGGTGGTCGGCGACGGTCGTGCAGCCGGTCAGGGCGAGCCGCGCCATCCCGGCCGTGCCCGCGGCGTGCGTGATCTCCGCGTCGAGCCGGCCCCAGACCGGGTAGAGCGCGACCAGCCACTCGAAGAGCGTGTGGTCGGCGGCCAGGCCGCGGGTGGCCCACTGGTAGAGGTGGTGGTGGGTGTTGATCAGGCCGGGCGTGACCAGGCAGCCCGACGCGTCGACGCGCTCGTCGAACTCGCCCGTGTAGATGCCTTCGCCGACCTCGGCGATCCGGTCGTTCTCGACGACGACGTGCCCGTTCGCGTATTCCTCGCCGCTGACCGTGGCGATCGCGGCGCCGGAGATGAGCGTCCTCACGCGACACCGCCCTTCGCCGCCACGCGCACCGCGTCGAGGATCTTCTCGTAGCCGGTGCAGCGGCACAGGTTGCCCGCCAGCGCTTCGCGGATCTCCTCGTCGGACGGGTCGGGGACGCGGTTCAGCAGGTCGTGCGCGGCGACGACCAGGCCCGGCGTGCAGAACCCGCACTGCACCGCGCCGGCGTCCACAAAGGATTGCTGGACGGGGTCGAGCGTGGCGCCGTCGGCCAGCCCTTCGACGGTGCGCACCACGCGGCCCTCGGCCTGCCCGGCCGCGACCAGGCAGGCGCACACCGGGAGATCGTCGAGGTAGACCGTGCAGGAGCCGCATTCGCCCTGCTCACAGGCGTTCTTCGAACCCGGCAGGCCGAGCCGCTCCCGCAGCACGTAGAGCAGGCTTTCGCCTTCCCAGACGTCGTCCGCCTGCCGTTGCTCGCCGTTGATCGTGACATTCAAGCGCATGCGCGCTCCCCCGTCCGGTGGTCGTCCCAGGCCCAAGTCAACGTACGCCGGGCGAGTACCCCGAGCGCGTGCTTCCGATACGCGGCGCTGCCCCGGACGTGTCGATCGGCGACGCCGCTTCGGCCACGAGGTCGCCGAAGCGGCGCTTCAGGGAGTCCGGCAGCGCTTCGGCCGACGTCCACGGCAGCTCGGCGGCCAGGAACTCCTCGGCCGCCCGGGCCCGGCGCGGGGTCGGCGCGGCGGACCCGATGGCGGCGCCGACCCGGCCTTGACGCAGGGACAACGCGAAGGAGCAGACCGCGATGACCATGGCGTTGCGCGTCCCGACCTTGGCGAACTGCTGCGGCCCGGCGTGCGCGGGCAGGTGGACGGCGGTGATCAGCTCGTCCGGCTCGAGGGCGTGCCGTTTCACGCCGACGTAGAACTCCTCCGCGCGGAGGAGGCGGGTCCCCCGGACGGAGGCCGCTTCGATCCGCGCGTCCAGGGCCAGCAGCACCGGATGGGTGTCCCCGGCGGGCGACGCGGCGCCGAGGTTGCCGCCGACCGTGCCGCGGTTGCGGATCTGCGGCGACCCGACCGTGCGCGAGGCCATGGCCAGCGCCGGGATGGATTCGCCCAGCTCGGCGATGACGCGGGCGTACGGGACGCCGGCGCCGAGCCGGACCGCTCCGCCCGAGTCGTCCACAGTGGACCACTCCGCCAGCTCGGGGACCCGGGTCAGGTCCAGCAGGGCCTCGGGACGCCGGTGGTCGAAGTTCAGCTCGACCATGACGTCGGTGCCGCCGGCGATCGGCACGGCGCCGGGCCGCTCGGCCTTGACGGCCAGGGCCTCGGCGAGCGTCGTGGGACGCAGGAACTCCACGGTTTCTCCTTGGAAGAGGTGCTCCTTCGCCGGATGAGGGCGATAGACCAGTAGACGCCGAACCGGCCGTGGGCGGCAACGGCAGGCCGCATGAAACGCACCCGAGCGAAAGCCGGGTCGTTTGTGCTTTCCTACAAGCCTGATGACGACCGTGAAAACTCTGCTGGGCCTGCCGGGGCTGCGGCTGCGCCCGCTGGCCGGGGCCGACCTGCTCGACCGGCCCGTGACGCGCATCTACGTCACGGAGCTGCCCGATCCCGGACGGTACCTGTCGGCGGGTGAGCTGGTGCTGTCCGGCCTGCTGTGGTGGCGGCGCCCGGGTGACGCCGAGCCGTTCGTGGCCGCGCTGGCCCGGGCGGGCGCGGCGGCGCTGGCCGCGTCCGGCGCCGACTCCGGCGGCATCCCGGACGAGGTCGTCGAGGCCTGCGAGCGGCACCGGATCCCGCTGCTGGAAGTGCCGTCCGACCTGTCGTTTTCGGTGATCACCGAGCAGGTGGTGCTGGCGCTCGCGGCCGCGTCCGAAAGTGCGCGCAAACGTTTGCAGGCCGCCGCGGACGCCCCCGTCGAAACGCTGCTGGAGCGCGCGTCGGCGGAGCTCGGGCTGCCGTGCTGGGTGCTGTCCGGGCTCGGCCGGGTGGTCGCGGGGACCTCCGCGCCGCCGGTGCCGGCCCCGGACGTCGTGCGCCGGTACGCGGCGAAGGAGGCCGGGCCGCTGACCCTGATCCCGGTCGAGGGGCGCCACGCCGTGCCGTGGCTGATCGCCGTCGGCGGCCCGTTGAGCACCGCGCAGGCGGAACTGGCCGAAGAGCTCGCCGGGCTCGTGGGAGTCACCCGGGCGCGGGGAGCGGCCCCTGAAGCCGAGCTGCCCGGCGAAGCGCGCGTTGTCGCGTTGCGGACCGAAGGCAGCGACGAGAGCCGGGACGTCCTGCGGGAGCTGCTCCCGGACGGGCTCCTGCTCGAGTCCACCGGGGACACTTCCTTCGCGGCGACCACCCAGCAGCCCTCTTCGGCCGAACTGTCCACTGTAGAGCCGTTGCTGCGAGCCTCCCGGATTCTTTGCGGGGTCAGCGATCCCGCGCCACGCGAGGAGGCGCGCGCGGTCGCGGCTTACGCGCTGGCGGTGGCGGCGCGGCGCGCGGGACGCGTCGCGGTCGTCCCGGCCGGTGAGGTGGACGTGCACCAGCTGCTGCTGGCCGGAGCGCCGGACGGGCTGCGCGCGGCGATGCGGCGGCGCGTCCTCGGACCGCTGCTGGCCTACGACGCCGAGCAGCACACGGACCTGGTGCACACGGTGCGGGTGTTCCTGGAGTGCTCGGGCTCGCCGACGCGGGCGGCGAAGGCCCTGCACGTCCACGTCAACACGCTGCGCTACCGCATCGGCCGGGCCGGTGAGCTGCTCGGCGCGGACCTGACCGAGTTCACCGACCAGCTCGACGTCTACCTGGCGTTGCGCGCCGGCGACCAGGCAGGATGATGGTCGGCGTGGAACCCGAAATCACGTCGGCCCGGCAGGCGGGGTACGACCCGCGGGTGCTGGCCTTCGGGCGGCTGCAGGGGGCGGCGAACCGGCTCGAGTACCTGCTCGGGCGGGCCCTCGAGCGCGAATGCGGGATCACGCACCTGATGTACGAGGTGCTGCTGATCGTGGGCCGCACGGGCGAGGACGGGCTGACCATGCGCGCGATCGCGCAGGAACAGGTGCTGACGACGGGCGGGGCGACCCGGCTCGTCGACCGGATGGAATCACTCGGCCTGGTGACGCGGACGGCGTCCCCGCGCGACCGGCGCGTTCAGCTCGTGCGGCTGACTCCGCTCGGCGAAGAGACCACGGTGCGGGCGAGCCGGCTGCACGTCGAGAACATCGAGCAGCTGTTCTTCCGGCCGCTGCCCCCGGACCACCGCGAGCGGTTCGCCGAGGACCTGCGGACGTTGAGCCACTTCGCGCGGGACGCCCTCCCGCGGCTGCGTTAGACCAGCGTCGCCGCCGCCAGACCGAGGAAGAGCAGCGGGGCGGCGCCGGTGGCGAACTTGCGGGCCTTGAGGTGCGCGACGAGGGCGCCGACGTAGAACAGGACCAGGCCGATCCCGGCGGCGACGCCCAGAGCGGGCACTCCGAGCAGGCCCAGCGTGAGGCCGGCCGCGCCGGCGAGCTTCAGCGTGCCGAGCATCGGCAACCAGCTCGGTGGGACGTCGACGGCGCTCGAAGTGGCCAAGACGAACGGGGCCTTGAGCAGGTCGGCGACGCCGATTCCGGCGTTCAGGACGATCACGGTGATGATGACGGCGATGTGCATGCTTTCCCGACGGGGCGGCCGCCGGGAAGGTGACCGGGTTCCGGCACACTCGCCACGTGGGTAAGCAGAAGCGACGCACTCCGGCCGAAGAGACGGCGAGTCCTCGGACCGCCGAGGAGTTCGGCGACGCGCTGCTGGCCGCCGCCTCCGACGTCGCGCGGGGAGTCCGCGGCGCGGCCGGTAAAGCCGCGAACCGGCTGGCACCGGACCTCGAACTCCCACCCGATGCGGCCGAAGGTGCCCGCCGCGCGGGACAGCAGCTGATCGCCCGGGTCTGCCGGGGCGGCTGGCTGCCCGAGGACCTCCATGAGGCCGCCCGGCGCGTCGACGAGTTCGCCCGGTCCTTCGTGCTCGACACGCTGGCCGCGCACGCCGAGGAGCCGGACCGGCTCGGTGAGGTGGGCGCCCGCCGCTGGTGGACGGAGTCCGAACCGCACCTGACGCAGTGGGCGGCGAAGCACATCCTCACTCCGGCCGAGGCGCTGACCTCCGTCATCGAAGCCCTGGGCTTCCTCATGACCTTGCCGGCCCTCGTCCCGCCGGGAACCGCGACACCAGCCCGCCACACCGTGGACGAGAAGAAGCTGAGCCGCGTCCGCGCGCTGCTCGCGAAAGCCGAATCGAGCTCGTTCCCGGAGGAGGCCGAAGCCCTTTCGGCGAAGGCGCAGGAGCTCATGACGCGGCACGCCCTCGACCGGGTGCTGGTCGAAGCCGGGCCCGAGCTGCCCGCGTCCCGCCGGATCTGGCTCGACACCCCTTACGTCGACGCGAAGTCGCTGCTGGTCCACGTGGTCGCGCAGGCCAACCGCTGCCGGGCTGTCTTCGACGCGCGCTGGGACTTCGTCACCGTCGTCGGCGACGAGGACGACCTGGACGCCGTCGCGCTGCTGACCACCTCCCTGCTCGTCCAGACGACGCGGGCGATGATCGCCGACCCCGACGGCCGGGACCGGGCGTTCCGGAAGTCGTTCCTCGTTTCCTACGCGACCCGCATCGGCGAGCGGCTCGACCAGGCCGCCGAAGCGACGATCGCGGAGTCGCCGGACCCGGACCGGCTGCTGCCGGTGCTGGCGTCGCACGACCTGGCGGTGGAGGCGGCCTTCACCACGCTCTTCCCCGCAGTGGTCAGCAAATCGGTGACCGTGCGCAGCCACGAGGGCTGGCACGCCGGCCGGTCGGCCGCCGACCGCGCCCGGCTCGGTGAGTGACCCTCACGCGAGCCGGAGCGCGTACTTCTCCAGCTCCGGCCGCCCGAACGGCAGCTCGGTCTCGTCGAGTGCCCCGCAGTCGAGGCCGCGCAGCAGGTACACCGCCAGCGCCTGGGCCGTCGCCGGTTCGTCGAGGACTCCCCCGGCCTGCTTGTCGGCGTAGGCGCGCAGCCGCTCCACCGCCGCCGGGAAGCCCGAGCGGTAGAACGTGTACGTCGCGGCGAAACGCGTCGGCAGCTGGTGCGGGTGCAGGTCCCAGCCCTGGTAGAAGCCGCGCTCCAAGGACCGGCGCACCAGGCGCAGGTGCTCGGCCCACGCCTGCGGGAGCGCGTCGCCGATCGGCAGGCGGTTGGTGGAACCGTCCGACAGCCGGACGCCGGTGCCCGCCGCCGCGACCTGCATCAGACCCTTCGCCAGGTCCGCCGCCGGGTGCTCCATGCTCTGGTACGCCGCCGCGATGCCCAGACCGGCGCTGTAGTCGTACGTCCCGTAGTGCAGGCCCGTGCACCGGCCCGCCGCGGCCTGCACGATCCGCGCCACCGAGAGCGTCCCGTCGAGGTCCACAATGGACTGGGCCGTCTCGATCTGGACCTCGAACCGCAGCGTCCCCGCGGCGAGTTCGTACGCGGATTCCAAGCGCTCCAACACTTCCGCGGCCACGGACACCTGCTCGACCGCCGTCACCTTCGGCAGCGTGACGACGAACCCGGGCGGCAGCGGCCCGTTGTCGAGCAGCGCACCCAGGAACAGGTCCAGGGTCCGGATGCCCCGCCGGCGCGTCGCCGCTTCGAAGCTCTTGAAGCGGATGCCGCAGAACTGCGTCCCGCCGGTGGTGGCCAGGGTCTGGCCCGCCGCCCGCGCGGCCGCGTCCTCGACGTCGTCGGGCACGCGGCCGAAGCCGTCTTCGAAGTCGATCCGCAGGTCTTCGATCGGCTCGGTCAGCAGCTTCGCGCGGACGCGTTCGTACACGTCCGCGTCGACGCCGAGGAGCTCGCCGTGCTCGATGAAGACGCGCATCGCCTGCTTGCCCCAGTCGGCGACCAGGCGGGTCTTGTACTGCGAGGCGGGGACGTACACCGTGTGCACCGGCTGCCGTCCCGGCCGCTCCCCCGGGTACGACGCCGCGACGCGCGCGTCGGCCGCAGCCAGGCGCGCGTCGGCGGCGTCGTAGACGTCCTCGGGAAGACGCACTACTTGATCCGCTCGTAGGCGGGCAGCGTCAGGAAGTCGGGGAACTCGTCGGCCAGCGCGACCTGCTCGAACAGCTCGACGGCCGGCAGCAGCCGGTCGGCGGGCAGCTCGCGGGCGAGCTCGCCGCGGACGTCGGTCAGCACGCCGCGCACCAGCTCCTTCGTCACGACGTCGCCGGTGTCCAGCGTGGTCCCGTTCTTGACCCACTGCCAGATCTGCGACCGCGAGATCTCCGCCGTGGCCGCGTCCTCCATCAGGTTGTGGATCGCCGCCGCGCCGTTGCCGCTCAGCCAGGACGCGATGTAGCGGACGCCGACGTCGACCGCGGCACGCAGGCCGGCCGCCGTCGCGCCGCCCGGCGTCGAGGCGACGTCGAGCAGCTGGTCGGCGGTGACGCTGACCTCGTCGCGAGTGCGCCCGAGCTGGTTCGGCTCGTCGCCGAGGACCTTGTCGAACTCCTCCTTGCAGAGCTCGACCATGCCCGGGTGCGCGACCCAGGAGCCGTCGAAGCCGTCGCCGGCCTCGCGGGACTTGTCCGCGTGGACCTTCTCGAAGGCGCCCTTGTTGACCTCGGGGTCCTTGCTCGGGATGAACGCGGCCATGCCGCCGATCGCGAACGCGCCGCGCTTGTGGCACGTGCGCACCAGCAGCTCGGTGTAGGCCCGCATGAACGGCGCGGTCATGGTGACGGAGTTGCGGTCCGGCAGCACGAACTTCTCGCCCGCGTCACGGAAGTACTTGATCACGCTGAACAGGTAGTCCCAGCGGCCCGCGTTGAGGCCCGACGCGTGTTCGCGCAGCTCGTAGAGGATCTCCTCCATCTCGAACGCGGCCGGGATGGTCTCGATCAGCACGGTCGCGCGGACGGTGCCGTGCTCGATGCCGAGTGCCTTCTCCGAGTGGGTGAAGACGTCGTTCCAGAGCCGCGCTTCGAGGTGGCTCTCCATCTTCGGCAGGTAAAAGTACGGGCCCTTGCCGCGCTTCAGCAGCTCCGCCGCGTTGTGGAAGAAGTACAGGCCGAAGTCGACGAGCGCGCCGACGGCTTCGCGGCCGCCGAAGGACAGGCCGCGCTCGGGCAGGTGCCAGCCGCGCGGGCGGACCACGATCGTGGCGTGCTCGACGTCGTCCTTGAGCGCGTAGCTCTTGCCGCCGCTCTCGAGCGAGATCGTCTCGCGGACGGCGTCGTACAGGTTGACCTGGCCGGACACGACGTTCGCCCAGTGCGGCGTGTTGGCGTCCTCGAGGTCGGCGAGCCACACCTTCGCGCCGGAGTTGAGCGCGTTGATGGTCATCTTGCGGCTGGTCGGCCCGGTGATCTCGACGCGGCGGTCGCGCAGCGCGGGCGGGGCGCCGACGACCTGCCAGTCGCCGTCGCGGATCTCCTTCGTCTCCGGCAGGAAGTCGAGCCGGCCGGTGGTCCGGGCCTCTTCGCGCCGCTTGCTCCGCGCCTGGAGCAGCTCGTCGCGACAGCCGGCGAACGCGTCGTGCAGGCCGGCGAGGAAGTCGAGCGCCTCCGGCGTGAGGATCTCGTCACCGCGCTCGACCGGCTCGCCCAGCACCTGGACTTCAGAAGACATGGGGAAACACCTCGAAGGTTCGGATCTTTGGATAACGGCCCTACGGTTTTCTACCAGCCGGACTATAGTTTCTGCATAGCGGAACCTCAACGCCGACGTAAGGAGGGCCACCGGTGGCAGCGGAGAAGAACGGGCGCGACGGCGGCGTCCAGTCCCTGCAGCGTGCCTTCGAGCTGCTGGAACACCTCGCGGACACCGGCGGGGAGGCCAGCCTGTCCGAGCTCGCGACGCTGTCCGGGCTGCCGATGCCGACGATCCACCGGCTCATCCGCACCCTGGTCGACCTCGGGTACGTCCGGCAGAACACCAACCGCCGCTACGCGCTGGGCGCGCGCCTGATCCGCCTCGGCGAGAACGCGAGCATGCAGTTCGGCGCCTGGGCGCGGCCGCTGCTGGCGGAGCTGGTCGAGGAGGTCGGCGAGACGGCGAACCTGGCGGTCCTGGAGCGCGACGAAGTCGTGTACGTGGCGCAAGTGCCCTCGAAGCACTCGATGCGGATGTTCACCGAGGTCGGCCGGCGGCTGCTGCCCCACGGCACCGGCGTCGGCAAGGCGATGCTGGCGCACCTGCCCGCGGACGACGTGCGCTCACTGCTTTCGAGGACGGGGATGCCGGCTTACACCGAGCACACGTTCACCGACGCGGACCTGCTGGCCGTCGAGCTTTCCCGGATCGCGGAGCAGGGGTACGCGCTGGACGAGGCGGAGCAGGAGCTGGGAGTGCGGTGCGTCGCGGTGGCGGTGCCGGGCGCGCCGGTGCCGGCGGCGGTGTCGGTGTCGGGGCCGTCGGGGCGGCTGACCGCCGAGGCGGTGGCGCACATCGCCCCGGCGGTGCAGCGGGTGGCGGACGCCCTGGGCGCGAGCCTGTCCCAGGCGGCGGTCACGGTCTGACAGTCCGTGAATGTCGCATGGAGGGACTCTACGTCTCTCAATGGGACATTCACGGACCTGCGGGCTCGGTCAGCTCGCCGGCCAGCAGGTCCATCAGCAGGCCGTCGTGCCAGGTGCCGTCCGGGGCGCGCTCGTAGTCGCGCATCAGGCCCACCGGGCGGAATCCCACCTTCGTGTACACCCGGATCGCCGTCTCGTTCGACGCCGCCGGGTCGATCGTCAGGCGGTGGTGGCCCTGGTCCAGCAGGTGGCGGGCCAGGGCGCGCAGCGCGTCCGTGCCGATGCCGCGGCCGTGGAAGTCCGGGTGCACCGAGATGTCGATGCCCGCGTGGCGGTACTGCGGGTCCAGCTCCTCGCAGCTCTGGATCAGCCCGACGACCACGCCGTCGACTTCGATCACGTAGCGCGTGACACCGTCCTCGACGGTGTACAGGCCTTCGGTCTCGTGGTCCGGGTCGCCCCACCAGCGGGCGACCTCGGGAGTGCCGAGGATCTCGCGTACGCGACCGCGATCGGTTGCAACGATCGGGCGCAACCGGACCCGTTCGCCGTGAATGGTGGTCATGATGGTTCCTCTCGTAGCGAATGACGGATTCGGGACGTCTGCTACGAGGAGGGGCACGAGCGGAAGTGCGTCAACCGGGCATGCCCGGGAGTGTGCGCCGCCGCGCGGGCGCCCGTCATCCGATTTTCGCCGGAGGGACCACGATGGACCCGCTCACCGGCGGCGCACTCGCCTGGCTCGCGCAGGGCGCCGCTTCGAACCTCCTGGACCGGCTCGTCGACCGCGCCCTCGACGGCTCTCCCCCGTCACCCGTGTGGCCGCGCCCGGCCGGGTCGCCCGCCGGGACCGTCGAGATGAGCGTGCGGCACCACCTCGCCGCGAAGGGGCGCACGCCGGTGATCCTGACGCTGCAGGAAGCCGGCAGCCGCACGGGCACGGTGTTCTCGGTCGTGCTGGGCCACACCACCCGCATCTCGGTGCCGGACGGCCACTACTTCGGGGCGGCCATGGTCGTCGACCCGCTGCGGCGCACCCGCTCCGGCCCGACGCTGCAGGGCATCGGCTGGTCCCGGCTGACGGTCGCGGCGCGGCGGACGTCGCCGTTCCTCATCCCGGTCCAGCGTCCGACCGCGCCGGTGCTGCTGCAGCTGGGCCTGCGCAAGGCGGACGGGACGCCGCTCTTCCGGGTCTAGCCCAGCAGGGCGTCCACGAAGGCGCCCGGCTCGAACGGCGCCAGGTCGTCCGGCCCTTCGCCGAGCCCGACCAGCTTCACCGGCACGCCCAGCTCGCGCTGGACCTGGAACACGATGCCGCCCTTGGCGGTGCCGTCCAGCTTCGTCAGGACGATGCCCGTCACGTCGATGACCTCGGCGAACACGCGCGCCTGCATCAGGCCGTTCTGGCCCGTCGTCGCGTCCAGCACCAGCAGGACCTCGTCGACCTTCGCCTGCTTCTCCACGACGCGCTTGACCTTGCCCAGCTCGTCCATCAGGCCCGTCTTGGTGTGGAGCCGGCCCGCCGTGTCGATCAGGACCGCGTCGACCCCGGAGTCGATGCCGCGCTTCACCGCGTCGAACGCCACCGCCGCCGGGTCCGCGCCTTCCTTGCCGCGGACGACCTCGGCGCCCACGCGCTCGGCCCACGTCTGCAGCTGGTCGGCCGCCGCCGCGCGGAACGTGTCCGCCGCGCCCAGGACCACCGTCTTGTCCTGGGCCACCAGGACGCGGGCGAGCTTGCCCGTGGTCGTCGTCTTGCCCGTGCCGTTGACGCCGGCCACCAGCACCACCGCGGGCTGCTTCTGCCCGTCGACGATGTGCGGCAGCGCCCGCACCGCGCGCTCGCTGTCGGTGGACAGCTGGGCCGTCAGCACCTCGTGCAGGACCTCGCGCGCCTCGGCCGACGACCGGATCGCGCGGCGGGACAGCTCGTCGCGCAGCCGCTCGACGATCTGGGTCGTGGTGGCCGCGCCCAGGTCGGCCATCAGCAGCGTGTCTTCGACGTCCTGCCAAGAGTCCTCGTCGAGGTCACCCGCGCCGAGCAGGCCGAGCAGGCTCGTCCCGAACACCGACCGGGACTTCGACAGCCGGCCGCGCAGCCGCTCCAGGCGGCCGGTCGCCGGGTCGATCTCCTCGACGGCGGGAGCGGGCTCGTCGGGCAGCTTGACGTCGCGGACCGTGCGCTGCGCCGAATCGCGCGGCACGGCGGCGTCGTCGCCGACCGCGGGCTGGCCGTCGGTCTCCGGCCGGTCCTCGACCGGGTGCTCGGGCGCTTCGGCCGTCCCGCCGGGCGCGAGGGCGATGCCCCCGCTGGCCGCGTAGGAGCCGCCCTTCGGTTTCTCCTCGACCTCGCGCTGGGCGTCCAGGCTGATCCGGCGCCGGCGTGCGACCAGCAGGCCGGTCACCAGCAGGGCGACCAGCACGACGACGGCGAGGACTACGAACAGGAACCAGGTGCTCGACACCCGCCCATCCTTTCATCCGCACCGCACCGGCCCGGACACCCCGTCCGCACAGGCAATTCATAACGACGTAGATCCCGATTGGGCCAAGACTTCACCACGCGGGGTTGCGCCACCACCGACCCTGCACTAAACCCCTCCGGATGGGGATGAGCGCCAGCCACGGCTTCCGGGTGATCGGCCTGATTTCGGGCACGTCGATCGACGGTATCGACGTGGCCGCCGCCGACCTGCGCGCCGAGGGCGACACGGTCGTGCTCACCCCGCTCGGCGAGCTCGACATCCCTTACCCCGAGCCGCTGCGCGAGGGCCTGCTCGCCGCGTTGCCGCCGAACTCCTGCTCCGCCGGCGAGCTGACGCGGCTCGACACCGGCGTCGGCCAGGCGTTCGCCGACGCGGCCGCGCGCGGCGCCGAAGAACTGGCCGCCGGCGGCGCGGACCTCGTCGCCTCGCTGGGCCAGACGGTGTTCCACTGGGTCTCCGGCGGTCACGTCCGCGGCACGCTGCAACTCGGCCAGCCCGCCTGGATCGCCGAACGCACCGGGCTGCCGGTGCTGGCCGACCTGCGGGCCCGGGACGTCGCCGCGGGCGGCCACGGCGCACCCTTGGCGAGCACGTTCGACCAGCTGTGGCTGCGCGGCCTGGCCGAGGACGGCGGCCGGCCGGTCGCCGCGCTCAACCTCGGCGGGATCGCGAACATCACCGTGGTCGCCGGCGGCGAACCGGCGATCGCCTACGACACCGGGCCCGCCAACGCGCTGCTCGACCTCGCCGCCCACCGCGTCACCGGGCGGCACAGCGACGTCGACGGGCGGCTCGCGCTCGGCGGCTCGGTGCGCTCCGACCTGCTCGCCCGGCTGCTCGCCGACCCGTACTTCGCCGCCGCGCCGCCGAAGTCCACCGGCAAGGAGCACTTCAACGCGCCGTACCTCGACGCCGCCCTCGCCGGGCTGCCGCCGGTCGGCTCCGGTGACCTCCTGGCGACGCTGACCGAGTTCACCGCCGTGACCGTCGCCGGCGAGTGCCGGCGCCACGGCGTCACGACGGTCATCGCCTCCGGCGGCGGCGTCGCGAACCCGGCCCTGATGGCGGCGCTCGCCCGGAACCTGCCCGGCACCGTGCTCAAGACCAGCGACGACCTCGGCCTGCCCGGCGCCGGCAAGGAGGCGTACCTCACCGCGCTGCTCGGCTGGCTCACCTGGTGCGGTGTACCCGGTACGGTGCCGTCCGCGACCGGTGCCCGCGGACCGCGCCTGCTCGGCGCGCTCGTCCCGGGTGCCGGGCCCCTGATCCTTCCCGCCCCGCTGGGGGGCACCGTGACGCGGTTGCGAGTCGCGGAGAAGGCCGGATGAACAGACAGTAGGAGAAGTCCATGCGCGGTCTCGACCTCGCCATCATCGTGGTCTACCTGGCGGCGATGCCGCTGATAGGCGTGCTCGTCGGCCGGAAGCAACGGTCGGCGGCCGACTACTTCGTCGGCGAGCGCAGCCTCCCGTGGGGCGCGGTGATGCTGTCCGTGGTGGCCACGGAGACCTCGACGCTCACCGTGATCAGCACGCCGGGGCTCGTCTTCGGCAACGCGTTCCTGTTCCTGCAGCTGGCGTTCGGCTACATCATCGGCCGGACGATCGCCGCGTTCGTGCTGCTGCCGCGGTACTTCAAGGGCAACCTCGTGAGCGCGTACGCGTTCCTCGGCAAGCGGTTCGGCTCCGGGCTGCAGGGCACCGCGTCGGTGACGTTCGTGATCACCCGGCTGCTCGCCGAAGGCGTCCGCCTGTTCGCCGGCGCGATCCCGATCAAGGTGATCCTCGGGCACTACAACATCCACCTGGACTACTGGGTGATCGTGGTGATCCTGACCGCGCTGACGCTGATCTACGCCTACATCGGCGGGATCAAGGCGGTCGTCTGGGTCGACGTCATCCAGCTGACGCTGTACCTCGGCGGCGCGGCGGTGGCGGCGATCGTGCTGCTGAACAAGCTGCCCGGCGACTGGATGACCCAGGCGTCCGACGACGGCAAGTTCATGCTCGTCGACTTCACGAAGAACCTGCTGACCAGCCCGTACGCGTTCATCACGGCGGTGCTCGGCGGCGCGGCGCTGTCCATGGCCTCGCACGGCGCCGACCAGCTGATCGCCCAGCGGCTGATGGCCACGCGCAGCCTGCGCGACGGCCAGAAGGCGCTCATCGGCAGCGGCATCATCGTCACCATCCAGTTCGCGCTGTTCCTGCTGGTCGGGGCGATGCTGTGGGTGTTCAACGGCCGCAAGTCGGTCGCGCAGCTCGGCCTGCAGAGCCCGGACGACGTGTTCTCGCGGTTCATCATCGACGACCTGCCGGTCGGTGTCTCGGGCCTGCTCATCGCGGGCGTGCTCGCGTCGACCATGGGGGCGCTCGCGTCCGCGCTCAACGCCCTTTCGACGTCGACAGTGGCCGACCTCTACCAGCGCTTCACCAAGCGCTCGCCGGAGGATTCGAAGCTGCTGCAGCACGGTCGCATGTGGACGCTGATCTGGGCGGTCGTCTTCGCGCTCTTCGCCTCGCTGTTCTCCACCACGAAGAACTCGGTGATCGAGCTCGGCCTGGCCATCACCGGGTACACCTACGGCGCGCTGCTCGGGTCGTTCCTGCTCGGCCTGCTGATCAAGAAGGCCCGGCAGCTGGACGCGATCATCGCGTTCGTCGCCACGGTCGTGGTGATGGCGTTCGTCATCCTCGGGGTCAAGTTCAGCGCGAAGACCGGCGGGCTCATCGGGATCGACTTCTCGAAGGCGGCCGGGGACAAGGTCGCGCTGGCCTACCCCTGGTACACGCTGCTGGGTGTGGTGATCACGCTGGTCGTGGGCGGTTTGCTCGCGCTGCGGCACCGCACGCCGGACCCGAAGGCAGCGGAGGCGAACGCCGTGGGCGAGGCCGTGGAGGTCGAAGCCGCCTGATCCTTCTGAACCGTTTCCGGCGGGCGCCCGTGTCGGTCATCGGGAGCCCGCCGGGAAGCGGCGGGAGGAATCGAAGGTGGGTTCATGAAACGGATGACGGTGGCGCTCGCGGTCGGCGCCCTGGTGCTCGGCGGCGCGGCGACGGCTTCGGCCAGCCCGGCGGTCCGCGACGTGCCGGACGCGATCAAGGTCCCGGCCGGCAACCGGGCGCTGGCGAGCTACCCGGCCGAGGGCGTGCAGATCTACGGGTGCACCGCCGGCGCGTGGACGCTGATCCAGCCCGCGGCGGTGCTGTCGAAGCACGGCAAGCCGGTGGCGCTGCACAGCAAGGGCCCGGTGTGGACGTCCATCGTGGACGGCAGCACGGTCGGCGCGGCGGCGGTGGCCAACTCGCCGCAGCCGGACGCGATCCCGCAACTGCTGCTCAAGGCGAACCTCAACACCGGCGACGGGATCTTCGGCAAGGTGACCTACATCCAGCGGCTGAACACGCGGGGCGGGGTGGCTCCGGCCGGGACCTGCACCGACGGCGCGCAGACGGCGGTCCGCTACTCGGCCGACTACGCCTTCTGGGTCGCCGGCTGACAAGCGCCCCAAGGCGGCCTTGGGTGCGTCAGACGCACCGAAGGCCGCCTTGGTTGCGTCTGACGCACCGAAGGCCACATTGGGGCGCTTTCCCGTAGCCTGGGAGCGGGAGAGGGGGTTCTCACATGGGGTTCTTCATCGGGATCGGCGCCGTGCTCTTCGTGGTGCTCGCCGTCGCGCTGGTCATGGACCGGGCCGACCGCAAACGAGGCGTCAAGCGGGGCATGATGACGCCGCGCGGGCGCCGTCCGCGGATCGGCGACGCCACGTACATCGGCAACGACCTCGGCACCTACGAGCCGCGCGTGCGGGGCGACGAGCGCCGTGCCCCGCGTGAAGACGAGATGTGACGCGTCAGCCGACCGCGACCGGTTCGTCGTCGGCCGTGCGCAGGCGCTGCGAGATCACCTTCGTGATGCCGTCGCCCTGCATGCTCACGCCGTAGAGCGCGTCGGCGATCTCCATGGTCGGCTTCTGGTGGGTGATGATGATCAGCTGCGACGAGTCGCGCAGCTGCTCCAGCAGCCCGATCAGCCGGCGCATGTTGGTGTCGTCCAGCGCGGCCTCGACCTCGTCCATGACGTAGAAGGGTGAGGGCCTGGCGCGGAAGATCGCGACCAGCATGCCGACCGCGACCAGCGACTTCTCGCCACCGGACAGCAGCGACAGCCGCTTGACCTTCTTGCCCGGCGGGCGCGCTTCGACGTCGACGCCGGTGCTCAGCAGGTCGTCCGGCTCGGTGAGGACCATCCGGCCCTCGCCGCCGGGGAAGAGCACGCTGAACACCGTCTCGAACTCGCGGGCCACGTCCGCGTACGCCCCGGCGAAGACCTCGAGGATCTTCTCGTCGACCTGCTTGATGACGGCCTCGAGGTCCTTGCGCGTGTCCTTGAGGTCTTCCAGCTGCGTGGAGAGGAACTTGTAGCGCTCCTCCAGCGCCGCGAACTCCTCCAGCGCGAGCGGGTTCACCTTGCCCAGCAGGGAAAGGTCCTTCTCGGCGCGCTTGGCGCGGCGGGCCTGGGTGTCCCGGTCGTACGGCATGGGCGGCGGCGGGGTGACGTCTTCGCCGCGGTCCTTGGCCGCTTCGTACTCGGCCATCTCACCCGCGCTCGGCGGGACCGGGACGTCCGGGCCGTACTCCTGGACGAGGTCGGTGAGGCCGATGCCGAAGTCCTCGGCGATCTTCGCTTCCAGGGTCTCCAGCCGCAGCCGCTGCTCGGCGCGCAGGACCTCGTCGCGGTGGACGGCGTCGGTCAGCTTCTCCAGCTCGCCGGTCAGCTCGCGGACCTTGGCGCGGACGCCGGTCAGCGCGGCCTCGCGGCTCTGACGGCGAGCCTGGACCTGGTCGCGTTCGGTGGCCGCGCGCTGGACGGAGTGCTCGATGCGCTCGAGGGCGATCTCCCCGCCGTTGACGACGGCGTTGGCGATCTCGGCGCCGCGCTTGCGGTTCGCGGCGGCGCGCTCGGCGCGTTCGCGGGCCTGCTGCTCGGCGTGCGCGGCGCGGCGCAGGCCCTCGGCCCGGCCCGCGATGCTGCGCGCCCGTTCTTCGGCGGTGCGCTGCGCGAGCCGCGCCTCCATCTCCTCCTGCCGGACGACGGCCAGCTCCTCGACGGCGGCGTCGCGCTCGGCGGTGTCCGGGTCGTCCTCGACGGGCTGCTCGGCGACGGCGGAGAGCCGTTCCTCCAGCTCGGCGAGCTGGGCCATGGCCTGCACGCGGCTCTGCTCGACCTTCGCGCGCTGCCCCGAAAGCCGTTCGACCTCGGTCTGCGCCTGGCGGACCGCCTGCTGCAGCCGGCTGAGCCGCTCCGACGAGCGGGCCTTGCGGACCTTGGCCTCGCCGAGGGCGTCCTTGGCCTGGGAGACCTCTTCGCGACGCGCCTGCTGCTCGGCGCGGGCGCCTTCCAGCTCGGCCGCGTACTGCTCCAGCTGGCGCTCGGCCGTCCGCAGCCGCACCCCGGCCTCGTCGACGGCGGCCTGGACCTCGATGACGCTCTCGCGCTTGCCGGAGCCGCCGATCGCCCAGCGGGCACCGAAGACGTCGCCTTCGGCCGTGACCGCCCGGACGTCCGGGTGCACCGCGACGAGGTGGCGCGCCGCGTCGAGGTCGCGGACCAGGGCCAGCTTGTCGAGGGCCTGCTCGACGGCGGGGCGCAGCTGCGCCGGCGCCGACACGACCTCGCGAGCCCAGCGCGCGCCTTCCGGCAGCGACGGCCACGAGTGGGTGTCCACAGTGGACTCGGGGCCGCCGAGCAGGATGCCCGCGCGGCCGGAGTCGGTGTCCTTCAAGTACTTCAACGCGCGCAGGGCGTCTTCGCCGCCGGTGACGGCGACCGCGTCGGCGACCGGGCCGAGCGCCGCGGCCAGCGCGACTTCGTAGCCCGGCTCGACGGTGAGCAGCGCGGCGACCGAGCCGAGCAGGCCCGGCAGCTCGTGGGACGCGCCGAGCAGCGCGCCCGCGCCGTCCTTGCGCCGCAGGCCCATCGACAGCGCCTCGACCCGCGCCTTCTCGGACGCGATCTCGCGCTCGGCGGTGCGCTCCGCCTTGACCAGCTCTTCGACGCGCGCCTTGGCCGCGTTGTTGGCCTCGACGGCGCGGTCGTGACGATCCATCAGGCCGGCGTCGTCGGACTCCTCGGCACCGCCCTCGGCCTTGGCCATTTCGAGCTCTTCGACGGCGATCTCGGCGCGCTCGGCGGCCTCTTCGAGGGAGACGCTGAGGCGGTCGATCTCGTCGGAGGTGGCGCCGTTCTTGCTGCGCAGGGCCTCGACCTGACCGGTCAGCTTGGCCATGCCCTCGCGGCGGTCGGCGATGGCGCGGACGGCGGCCCAGTGCGCGCGCTCGGCGGCCTGGACGCGCTGTTCGAGGTCTTCGCGCCGCAGGACGGTCTGGGCGAGCAGCTCCCGGGCCTCCATGACGGCCTCGTTGAGCTCCTCTTCCTGCTCGGCGACCCGCTCGGCCTCCTCCAGGAGCTCTTCGGGGTCGCGGCCGCCGGTCGACGTCGAGACGTCGGCCGAGAGGTGGCGCTGCCGCTCGATGGCGAGCCGGACGGTGCCGCGCAGGCGCTCGGCCAGCGCGGACAGCTTGTACCAGGTCTCCTGTGCGCTCTGCAGCAGCGGTGCGTCCTCGGCCAGCGAGGACTCCAGCTCGGCTTCTTCGGCGGAGACGACTTCGAGGGTCTGCTCGACCTCGGCGCGGCGCTGGCGGGCGGTCTTCTCGTCGGCCTCGTCGCGCGCGATGGTGTCCCGCTGAGTGACCAGGTCGTCGGCGAGCAGGCGCAGGCGGGAGTCGCGCAGCTCGGACTGGACCGACTGGGCCTTGCGGGCGATCTCGGCCTGCTTGCCCAGCGGCTTGAGCTGGCGGCGCAGCTCGGTGGTGAGGTCGCCGAGGCGGTCGAGGTTGCCCTGCATGTTGGCCAGCTTGCGCAGGGTCTGTTCCTTGCGCTTGCGGTGCTTGAGGACGCCGGCGGCCTCTTCGATGAAGGCGCGGCGCTCTTCGGGCTTGGATTCGAGGATCGCCGAGAGCTGGCCCTGCCCGACGATGACGTGCATCTCGCGGCCGATGCCGGAGTCCGACAGCAGCTCCTGGACGTCCATCAGGCGGCAGCGGTCGCCGTTGATCTCGTACTCGCTGGCGCCGTCGCGGAACATCCGGCGGGTGATCGACACCTCGGCGTACTCGATGGGGAGCGCGCCGTCGGCGTTGTCGATGGTGAGGGTGACCTCGGCGCGGCCGAGCGGGGCGCGGCCCGCGGTGCCGGCGAAGATGACGTCCTCCATCTTGCCGCCGCGCAGGTCCTTGGCGCCCTGGGTGCCCATGACCCAGCGCAGGGCGTCCAGCACGTTGGACTTGCCCGAGCCGTTCGGCCCGACCACGCAGGTGATGCCCGGTTCGAAGCGCAGCGTGGTGGCCGAGGCGAAGGACTTGAAGCCCTTGAGCGTCAGGCTTTTCAGGTGCACTGGGTGCTGACCCCTCTGGCTGCCGGTACTGGCGATTCAATCGTCCCAGGCTACCCGGGGGCCTCCGGGGACCGCCGGACGCGTCCCTCCTCGGCGCGCCCTAGCACATCGCCGACGGCCTCGGCAACATCGTGCGCCCGGAAGTACCAAGGCCCTCTCAGCGCTCGAGGAAGCCGCTGAGTCCCCCTTTCGGGTCGGACCAGCGCTCGACGACGGTCTCCACACTTCCGGGTGATTCTCCGGACCGCAGGGCGGCCAGCAACCGCTCACAGTGGTTCCGATCACCCTCCGCTATGACCTCGACACGCCCGTCGGGCATGTTCCGGGCACTGCCCACCAGCCCGAGCTCGAGCGCCCGGCTGCGGGTCCACCAGCGGAAACCGACACCCTGGACGCGCCCGCGGACCCACGCCGTCAACCGGGTGTTCGTTTGTTCCTCACGCACGCTTTCATCCTTTCCGGACACTTCGACTGCGCACAGTGATCGCGCAGGCCTACTACCTGGGCGAATAGGGCACCGACGGTGATAGCCTCGCCGCCGAGGTCGTCCTCCCGGGTTCCCCCGCCCGGGGAAGCAGTGATCGATTAACGGCCTCGTACCGCGCCTTCCCGAACCCCCGAGGAGCCTGCAATGCCCCGCCCCGACGGGTCCGCATCGAGCTCGCACGTGACCAGGATCGACACCGCCCCGCCGAAGAGCAGCAAACCGAACCGCACCGGGTACGTCGTGCTCGGGGTGGCCGGTCTGGTGGTCGCGACCGCGTTCGCCGCGGTCGCCGAGCTCGCCGGCCCGGACCCCGCCAGCACCGCGGGCGGCACCGGCGGCACCGGCGGCCAGGGCACCTCGCAGGCCGGCCTGCAGACGGCGCCGAACACCCCGTCGTCCACCGGCCCGTCGACAGCCGGCGCGCCGACGTCGGCGTCGTCGTCGGCCACGTCGTCGGCCGCGCCCAGCACGGTGGTGTCGATCAGCCCGGACGGCAAGACCACGACGACGGTGGTCACCCACGCCGACCCGCCCCCACCCCCGCGCGACGACACGGGCAACCCGCCGCCGCAGACGACCCCCAAGACGACTCCCCCGCCGTCGACGACCAAGACGACGCCGACCACGTCACCGGACCCCACGACGACGCCCCCGACGACAACACCGTCGCCGACGGGAGGCGGGACCAGCAGCGCGGGCTCGCCGTCGCCGAGCACGAGCGACTCGCCGTCCGCGAGCGGAAGCACCACGCACGCGCAGTAAGAAGTCCCGACCGCCCCAAGGCGGCCTTGGTTGCGCTGAATCAGCACTGCGGCGCGAAGCGCCTCCGTTGAGGGTGGCGGTGGGGGCATGGGAGGAGCACCGAAGGCCACAGTGGGGCGCACCGGGCCCGGCCGGATCAGGGGTTCGGTGCTAGCCGTCGCGCCGGAGCCGGTGCGCGAACACCCTCCACAGGTAAACCGTCAGCACAGCCCCGGCGCCCGCGGCCGTGATGCGCAGCCACCTCGCCCAGCCGACTTCGTCGCCGTCGAAGGCCGTGAGGATCCAGCCGAACACCCCGAAGGTCGCTCCCACCGCCAGCGTCAGCACGATCACCGGCGGGATGCGCTCACCGCCGAGCAGCCACGTCTTCGACCCGTCCATGCCTGGTGAGGTACCCCGTCCGAAGCCGTCCTAGACCTCGAAGCGGTAACCCACTAGCCCCGGTTCCGCGTCGCCTGGGCGTACCGGAACCAGTAGCAGGCGGCCAGGAACAGCCCGACCGCCGCCACCACGATCTGGAGTACTTGCCGCCAGCCGCTCAGTGCCCCGTCGAAGGCGAGGAAGCCGAAGCCGAGCGTGCACACGGTCCACAAGATCGCCATTCCCAGGGCGGCCTTCGCCGGCAGGCGGCCGCCGGGGACTCGTTTCCCCTCAGTCACCCGACCCGGGTACCCGCTGCCTCAGACCTCGAAGCGGTAACCCATGCCCGGCTCGGTGAGCAGGTGCCGGGGCCGCGAAGGCTCCGGCTCCAGCTTGCGCCGCAGCTGGGCCAGGTACACCCGCAGGTAGTGGGACTCCCGCTCGTACGACGGCCCCCACACCTCGTGCAGCAGCTGCTTCTGCGCCACCAGCCGGCCGCGGTTGCGGACCAGCAGCTCCAGCACGCCCCACTCGGTCTTCGTCAGGTGGACTTCCACGCCATCGTGGCGGCGGACCTTCTTCGCGGCCAGGTCCACGCTGAACGACGACGTCTCCACCACCGCGTCCGCGTCGTCCGCGCCCGTCACCGCCGAGCGGCGGACCGCCGCCCTCAGCCGCGCCAGCAGCTCGTCCATGCCGAACGGCTTCGTGACGTAGTCGTCCGCGCCCGCGTCGAGGGCCTGGACCTTGTCCGCCGAGTCGCCGCGGGCCGACAGGACGATGATCGGGACCGTCGTCCAGCCGCGCAGGCCCGCGATCACCTCCGTGCCGTCCAGGTCCGGCAGGCCGAGGTCCAAAACCACCACGTCCGGCTTGGTCTCGGCCACCGCTTTCAATGCGGCCGTGCCGTCGTGCGCGGTGATCACCTTGTAGCCGCGGGCGGTGAGGTTGATCCGCAGCGCCCGCACGATCTGCGGTTCGTCGTCCACCACCAGCACGGTGGCACCCGGGTCGCTCATCGCACCCCCTCTTCCTCGAACTCGACACTGAAAGCGGGCAGGGAGACCACGACCGTGAGCCCGCCGCCCGGCGTGTCCTCGGCGCGGATCGTGCCGCCCATCGCTTCGGTGAACCCCTTCGCCACCGACAGCCCGAGCCCGACGCCCGGTGTCGTGTCCCGGTCGCCGCCGAGACGCTGGAACGGCGCGAACGCCGAGTCCGCGGCGCCCTTTCGCAGTCCCTTGCCGTGGTCGACGATCCGCAGCTCCACCTGCCCGGAGTGCGCCGAAGCCCGTGCGGACACCGGTGCGCCACCGTGCCGGAGCGCGTTGTCCAGCACGTTCGCGACCACGCGCTCCAGCAGGCCGGGATCGGCGAGCACCGCCGGGAGCTGGTCGTCCACGGCCACCCGTACACCGTCCGATGAGTCCACATTGGACAAGGCGTGCGCGACGACCTCGTCGTAGCCGACCGGGCGCAGGTGCGGCTTCACCGCGCCGGTGGCCAGCCGGGACGAATCCAGGAGGTTGTCGATCAGCCCGGCCAGCCGGTCGGCCGACAGCTCGATGGCCTCCATCAGCTCGGCGGTGTCCTCTTCGGACAGTGCGAGGTCGGGCGCGCGCAGGCTGCCGATCGACGCCTTGATCGACGTCAGCGGCGTGCGCAGGTCGTGCCCGACCGCGGACAGCAGCGTCGTGCGCAGCTCGGTCGCCTCGGCCTTCCGCTCGGCGCGCGCCGCGGCGGCGGCCGTCCGCTGCTGGCGCAGGGCGAGCAACGCCTGCCCGGCCACGGCTTCCAGCACCCGCCGGTCGGCCGCCGGGAGCGCCCGCCCGCGCAGGGTCAGGTGCACGTCGGCGGTGACGGCGATGTCGGCGTCCGCCTCATCCGGGTCGGCGCACGGGTGCTCCCCCGCGACCGCCACCCGACGCCACGTGCCTTCCTGCTTTTCCAGCAACGTCACCGACGTCAGCGCGAAGTTCTCGCGGACCTTCTCCAGCAGCCGCTCGATCGGGTTCGCGTGGGTCAGCACGGTCCGGGCGTAGGACGCCAGCAGCGCCGCCTCGGTCCGCGCCCGCGCCGCCTGCGTGGCCCGGCGCGCCGCCTGGTCGACGACCAGCGCGACGAGCACCGCGACCACGACCATCGCGATCAGCGTCACGAGGTTCTGCGGGGTGTGCACGGTCAGCGTGTACAGCGGCGGCGTGAAGAAGAAGTTCAGCAGGCCGGCGCCGAGCACGGCCGCGACCAGCGCCGGCCCGAGTCCGCCGACCAGCGCCACGACGACGGTGGCCAGCACGTAGGAGATGACGTCGGTGGCGAAGTCGAGCCCGGCCGGCACGAAGGAGCCGACGACGGTGACCAGCACCGGCAGCACGACGCCGAGCACCCAGCCCGCGACCAGCCGCGAGAACCCCAGCGGGCTCGCGCTCAGCCGCGCCCGCAGCCGTCCGCCCGCCTCGGAGTGGGTGACCATGTGGACGTCGATCGACCCGGACTGCCGCACGACGCCGGCGCCGATGCCCTCGTCGAACAGCCGCGCCACGCGCGAGCGCCGCGAGGTGCCGATCACCAGCTGGGTCGCGTTGACCCCGCGGGCGAAGTCCAGCAGGGCGGTCGGGACGTCGTCGCCGACGACGGTGTGGAAGGTCGCGCCGACCTCTTCGGCGAGCGTCCGGCAGCGGGCGATCGCGGCGGGCCCGAGCCCGGACAGGCCGTCGCCGCGCAGGATGTGGACGACCTGCAGCTCGGCGCCGGCCCGGGTGGCGATCCGGCTGGCGCGGCGGATGAGCGTCTCGCTCTCCGCGCCGCCGGTGATGGAGACGACGACGCGTTCGCGCGCCTCCCACGTGTCGGTGATGCTCTGCTCGGCGCGGTAGCGCTGCAGGGCGACGTCGACCTGGTCGGCCACCCAGAGCAGCGCCAGTTCCCGGAGGGCGGTGAGGTTGCCGGGCCGGAAGTAGTTGCCGAGCGCGGCGTCGATCCGCTCGGCCGGGTAGACGTTGCCGTGCGCGAGCCGCCGCCGCAGTGCCTCCGGGGTGATGTCGACCAGCTCCAGCTGTTCGGCGCGGCGGACGACCTCGTCCGGCACGGTCTCCTGCTGGGTCACGCCGGTGATCCGCTCGACGACGTCGTTGAGGCTCTGCAGGTGCTGCACGTTGACCGTGGACAGGACGTCGATGCCGGCCTCCAGGAGTTCCTCGACGTCCTGCCAGCGCTTGGCGTTGCGCGAGCCGGGCACGTTGGTGTGCGCGAGCTCGTCGACGACGGCGACCTCGGGGGCACGCTCGAGGAGAGCGTCGACGTCCATCTCGTCGAACTCGCGGCCGCGGTGGCCGGCGTGCCGCCGCGGGACGACCTCGAGTCCGTCGAGCAGCACCGCGGTCTTCTCGCGGCCGTGCGTCTCGACCAGCCCGACGACGACGTCGGTGCCGCGGTCGAGGCGGCGCCGCGCTTCGCCGAGCATGGCGAAGGTCTTGCCGACGCCCGGAGCCGCGCCGAGGTAGATCCTCAGCTCCCCCCGGCGCGGCTTCTTTGCACTGGTCACGCTGTCAGTGTGCCCCTCCGGCCGCACCTTGCACGGCCAAGTTGAGCTGGAGCACATTCACCCCGGGAACGCCGATCCCCGCGCCCGTTGTGTTCGCCTCGACCAGTTGCTTCACCCGGTCGAGCGGCAAGCCCGTGTTCCGAGCGACCCGCTGTGCTTGGAGATCCGCGTAGGCGACGCTGATCGCCGGGTCGAGCCCCGAACCGGACGCCGTCACCGCATCCGGCGGTACCTGATCGGGCGACACGCTTTCGCGCTGGGCGATGGCCTCACGACGTTCCTGAATGGTCTTCACCAGGTCCTCGTTGTACGGGCCCTTGTTGGACGCACCCGACGGCATCTCCGGGGTGACCACCGACGGCCGGGTGTGGAACCACGGGTCGCGCGCGGGATCGGCGGGCACCGGGTCGACGCCGATGAGCGACGACCCGACGGCCTGGCCGTTCCGCGTGACGACCGAGCCTTCGGCGTCGCCCTCCAGCCCGGGGATGCGGGCGATGGCCCACACGGCAAGGGGGTAGAGGACGCCGAGCAGGACGGTCAGCACGACGAGGACGCGCAGGCCGGCCCAGGTCTGCTTGACGAGAGTGTTCACGAAGGTCACCCGATTCCAGGGATGAGGCGCACCAGCAGGTCGATCAGCCAGATCCCGAGGAAGGGGCTGACGATGCCGCCGAGGCCGTAGACGAGCAGGTTGCGGCGCAGCAGGGCCGAGGCCGACGACGGCTTGTACCGCACACCGCGCAAGGCGAGCGGGATCAGCACGACGATGATCAGCGCGTTGAAGATGACCGCGGAGAGGATCGCCGACTTCGGCGTGGCCAGGTGCATGATGTTCAGCCCGCCCAGCTGGGCGTAGATACCGGTGAACATCGCGGGCAGGATCGCGAAGTACTTGGCGAGGTCGTTGGCGACGCTGAACGTGGTCAGCGCGCCGCGGGTGATCAGCAGCTGCTTGCCGATCTCGACGATCTCGATCAGCTTCGTCGGGTCGCTGTCGAGGTCGACCATGTTGCCGGCCTCCTTCGCGGCCGACGTGCCGGTGTTCATCGCGACGCCGACGTCGGACTGAGCGAGCGCGGGCGCGTCGTTGGTGCCGTCCCCGGTCATCGCGACCAGCCGGCCGCCCTCCTGCTCCTGCTTGATGAGCGCCATCTTGTCTTCGGGCTTGGCCTCGGCGAGGTAGTCGTCGACCCCCGCGTCCGCGGCGATGGCCTTGGCGGTGAGCGGGTTGTCGCCGGTGATCATCACCGTCTTGATGCCCATCGCGCGGAGTTCCTCGAAGCGCTCCTTCATGCCTGGCTTGACGACGTCGGACAGCCGGATCACGCCGCGCACAGTAGTGTTCTCGGTGTCTTCGGCGACCACCAGCGGCGTGCCGCCCTGGGCGCTGATCTCGTCGACCACGCGCTCGGTCTCGTCGGGGAACTCGCCGCCGTTGTCGCGCACCCACGCCCGGACGGCGCTTGCCGCGCCCTTGCGGATCCGCCGATCCCCGACGTCGAGCCCGCTCATCCGCGTCTGCGCGGTGAACGGGACGAACTCTCCCCGCTCGTCCTGGGCCGCGTGGTCCGACGTCAGCTCGACGACGCTGCGGCCCTCGGGGGTTTCGTCGGCGAGGCTGGCCAGCCGGGCCGCACGCGCGAGTTCGTCCATCGTGGACGATCCGACCGGGATCAGCTCGGTGGCCCGGCGGTTGCCGAAGGTGATGGTGCCGGTTTTGTCGAGCAGCAACGTCGAGACGTCGCCGGCTGCCTCGACCGCGCGGCCGCTCGTCGCGAGGACGTTGCGCTGCACCAGGCGATCCATGCCCGCGATGCCGATGGCGGACAGCAGCGCGCCGATCGTCGTCGGGATCAGGCAGACCAGCAGCGCGGTCAGCACGATCACGGACTGCTCGGAGCCCGAGTAACGGGCCATCGGCTGCAGCGCGACGACGGCGAGCAGGAAGATGATCGTGAGCGTCGAGAGCAGGATGGTCAGCGCGATCTCGTTCGGCGTCTTCTGCCGCGAAGCGCCTTCCACCAACGCGATCATGCGGTCCACAAAGGATTCACCCGGCTTGGTCGTGATCTTCACGACGATCCGGTCGCTCAGCACGGTCGTGCCGCCGGTGACGGCGCTGCGGTCGCCACCGGACTCGCGGATGACCGGGGCCGACTCGCCGGTGATGGCCGACTCGTCGACGGTCGCGATGCCCTCGACGACGTCGCCGTCGCCCGGGATCACCTGACCCGCCTCGACGACGACCAGGTCGCCGATCTTCAGCTCGACCCCGGGCACCTGTTCCTCGGAGCCGTCCGCGGTGAGCCGGCGGGCGACGGTCTCCTTCTTCGACTTCCGCAGCGACTCCGCCTGCGCCTTGCCGCGTCCTTCGGCGACGGCCTCGGCGAGGTTCGCGAAGAGGACCGTGAACCACAGCCAGACGGCGATCAGGATGGTGAACACGCTCGGGTCGGTTACGGCGAAGACCGTGGTGAGCGCGGAGCCCACCCACACCACGAACATCACGGGGTTGCCGAGCTGGTGCTTCGGGTTGAGCTTCCGGAAGGCGTCGGGCAGTGACGTCCACAGCTGGCGCGGGCTGAAGACCCCGGCGCCGATGCGACCGGTGTGTACGGCGGGAGTCACCTGGGGTCGTTCTTCGGTGACGGTCATGCGAGTGCCTCCGCGATGGGCCCGAGCGCGAGCGCCGGGATGAACGTGAGGGCCGCGACGAGCACCACCGTGCCGGTGAGCATGGTGGCGAACAGCGGCCCGGTGGTGGGCAGGGTGCCCGCGGTCTCGGGCACCCTGCGTTGCGCGGCCAGCGAGCCGGCCAGGCAGAGCACGGCGAGGATCGGCACGAACCGGCCGATCGCCATGGCGACGCCGAACGACGACTGGAACCAGTCGCTCGTCGCGGTCAGGCCGCCGAACGCGCTGCCGTTGTTGTTGCCGGTGGACGCGTAGCCGTAGAGGATTTCGGACAGGCCGTGCGCGCCGCCGTTGCCGAGCGCGCCCGCCGTGTCCGGCAGCAGCAGCGCGATCCCGGAGCCGAGGAGCACCACGGTCGGCATCGCGAGCATGGCGATCGCCGCGCAGGTGACCTCGCGCTTGCCGAGCTTCTTGCCCAGGTACTCCGGCGTGCGCCCGACCATCAGGCCGGCCAGGAACATGGCGATGATCGCCATGACGAGGATGCCGTAGAGGCCGGTACCGACCCCGCCGGGCGAGATCTCGCCGTAGAGCATGTTCAGCAACGGTCCCCCACCGCCGAGGCCCGAGAGACTGTCGTGGGCGCCGTTGACCGCGCCGGTGGAGGTACCCGTGGTGGTGTCGGCGAAGATCGACGTCAGGCCGATGCCGAACCGCTGTTCCTTGCCCTCCATGCTCGCGCCCGCGGCCAAGGCGGCTGGGTTGCTCGCGTGGGCTTCGGAGAACCAGATGAGGGCCAGCGAAGCCGCCCACAGCAGGCTCATCACGCCGAGCAGGACGTACCCCTGCTGGGGCTTGCCGACGAGCTTGCCGAACGCGCGGGTCAGGCTGACCGGGATCACCAGGATGAGGAACAGCTCGACCAAGTTGGTCCAGGCGTTCGGGTTCTCGAAGGGGTGCGCGGAGTTGGCGTTGAGGATGCCGCCGCCGTTGGTGCCGAGTTCCTTGATCGCCTCCTGGCTCGCCGCCGGGGCCAGCGCGATGGTGCTGGAGCTGCCGTCCGGGTTGGTGACGGCGACGCCCGCCTTGAGGCTCTGCACGACCCCGAGCGCGACCAGCACGATCGCGAACACGAACGCCATCGGCAGCAGGACGCGGACCGTGCCGCGCGTGAGGTCCACCCAGAAGTTGCCGAGCCGGTCGGTCTTCGCGCGGACGAACCCGCGCGTGACCGCGATCGCCACGGCCAGGCCGACGCCGGCGGACAGGAAGTTCTGCACGGTCAGCCCGGCCATCTGCACGAAGTGGCCCATCGTCGTCTCGGGGACGTAGGACTGCCAGTTCGTGTTGGTGACGAAGGAAACCGCCGTGTTGAACGCGACGCCCGGGCTCACCGAGCCGCGGCCCAGGCTCCACGGCAGGAGCGGCTGGAGCCGCTGCAACAGGTAGAGCAGGACGATCGAGACGAACGAGAAGCCGAGCACGCCCGCGGCGTAGGTCGGCCACCGCTGCTCGGAGTCCGGGTCGACGCGGAAGAGCTTGTACAGGCCCTTCTCGAGCTTCGAGTGCTTCTCGGTCGAGAAGACGCGCGCCAGGTAATCGCCGAGGGGTTTGTAGACCGCGGCGAGGGCGGCGAGGAGGAGGCCGAGCTGGATGAGCCCGGCCGTCGTGTCGGACATCAGAATTTCTCCGGCCTGATCAAGGCGACGAACAGGTAGACGAGCAGACCGAGCGCCAGCAGCCCGCCGACGACGTTGGCAGGAGTTCCCGCGCCGCTCACAGCTTTTCCAGCCCGCGCAGCGCCAGCGCGAGCACCACGAACACGCCGATCAGCAGGACGGCGTAGAGCAAGTCGGCCACAGGGCACCTCTCAAGACGGGTCACCGGGTTCGGTGACCGGACGCGTTCACTGTGCGGCTCCGGGACCTCGTCCCGACCTGGGGCTGACGGCGTCTTGATGCGTTCCTGACACCCGTTTACGCCGTCTTTATGGCCGGTGGCGGGCGTCACGCAAACGTTTGCCCAGTACTCACCGTATGCGGTTGGTTAGTGACTCGCGACACAACGCGTGACCGAACAAGTGCGGAACGTGCAATTCGGGCAGACAAGATCTACAGCCCGTGTTACACCTGTGTTACCGATAGTTGTATCGGCTAAGCAAATCCTTGGGAGAGGGGATCACTATGTGCGGTATCGCCGGCTGGGTTTCCTACGACGCCGACCTCACCCGCCGTCAGGACGTGGTCGACGCCATGACGGAGACCATGGCCTGCCGCGGCCCGGACGACGTCGGCACGTGGGTGCGCACGCACGTCGCGCTCGGCCACCGGCGGCTGGCCATCATCGACCTGCCCGGCGGCCGGCAGCCGATGTCCGTGCACACGCCGAACGGCGACGTCGCGATGGTCTACAGCGGCGAGGCCTACAACTTCACCGAGCTGAAGGAAGAGCTGACGAAGCTCGGCCACCAGTGGGAGACCGACAGCGACACCGAGGTCGTGCTGCACGGCTACCTGCAGTGGGGCGACGAGGTCGTCGACCACCTCAACGGCATGTACGCGTTCGCGATCTGGGACGAGCGCGACGACCGGCTCGTGATGATCCGCGACCGGATGGGCATCAAGCCGTTCTACTACTACCCGACCCGCGACGGCGTCCTGTTCGGCTCCGAGCCGAAGGCCATCCTGGCGAACCCCTTGGCGGGCAAGGTGGTCGACACCGACGGCCTGCGCGAGCTGATGGCGTTCACCAAGCGCCCCGGCTGGTCGCTGTGGAAGGGCATGGAGGAGGTCCAGCCCGGCACGATCGTCACCGTGTCGCGCGAGGGCGTGCGCACCCGCACGTACTGGAAGCTCGACGCGAAGCAGCACACCGACGACCAGGAGACCACGGTCGCCCGCGTCCGCGAGCTGATGACCGACATCGTGCACCGCCAGCTGGTCGCGGACGTCCCGCGCTGCGTGCTGCTGTCGGGCGGGCTCGACTCGAGTGCCGTCACCGGTCTCGCCGCACCCCACCTCGCCGAGCAGGGCGAGCGGCTGCGGACGTTCTCCGTCGACTTCTTCGGCCAGGAGGAGAACTTCAAGCCGGACGAGATGCGCGACACCGCGGACTCGCCGTACATCCGTGACGTCGCGGAGCTGGTCGGGTCGGCGCACCAGAACGTCATGCTGAACCCGGCGGAGCTGAGCGACCCGGCGGTGCGGCGCGCGGTGCTGAAGGCCCGGGACATCCCGGCCGGGCTCGGCGACATGGACACGTCGCTGTACCTGCTGTTCAAGGCGATCCGCGCCGAGTCGACGGTGGCGCTGTCGGGCGAGTCGGCCGACGAGGTGTTCGGCGGTTACCGCTGGTTCCACGACGAGAAGGCCGTCAACGCGGACACGTTCCCGTGGCTGGCGTTCCGGACGTCGATGATGGACGAGCGGGCGTCGCTGTACACGACCGAGCTGCGGCAGAAGCTGGACCTGGAGTCCTACATCGCGGACCAGTACCGGACCGCGGTTTCTTCGGTCGATCACCTGGACGGCGAGTCCGCGCAGGACGCGCGGATGCGGGTCATCTGCAACCTCCACCTGACCCGGTTCGTGCGGATGCTGCTCGACCGCAAGGACCGCGCGTCGATGGCGGTGGGCCTGGAGGTCCGCGTGCCGTTCTGCGACCACCGGCTGGTCGAGTACGTCTACAACACGCCGTGGTCGCTGAAGACGTTCGACGGGCGCGAGAAGAGCCTGCTGCGGCACGCGACGAAGCACGTCCTGCCGGACTCGGTGCGCGACCGCGTGAAGAGCCCGTACCCGTCGACGCAGGACCCGGGCTACGCGGCGGCGTTGCAGCAGCAGACCAAGGAGGTCCTCGCGGACCCGGGCCACGCGGTGTTCGGCCTGGTCGACAAGACGTGGGCGCACCGGGTGTCCGAAGTGGACCCGGCGACCATGAACCCGGCGGCGCGGGTGGGACTGGACCGCTTGCTCGACCTGTACCACTGGATCGAGATGTACCAGCCCACGCTCGAGCTCGACTGAATTGTCCGTGAAGGCCTCCTTACCGGCGCCTATGGCCGGTGAGGAGGCCTTCACGGCGCTTGACCTCGAGTGCCCTTGAGGTGTGAGGCTGGCGCCATGAAGGTGCTGCTGTTCGGCCGCAACCCGGCCACGGTCTCGAGGGTGACAGCGGCGCTGTCCGCGGCGGGTCTCGCCGCGGACGGCGTTGTGTCGGAGGAAGCGCTGCTGTCCCGGCTGGGTGCTTACGAGGCGCTGGTCCTGGGCGCGGGGGTGGTGGGCCCGCTGCGGGAGCGCGTCACGGCCGCCGCGCGACGGCACGGGGTCGTGTGGGTGCAGGGGCCGCACATCCTGCCGGAGCGGGACGCGCTGGAGTACGTGCGGACGGAGATCCTGCCGAAGCTGCGGCCTTCGCGCTCTCCCGAGTGAGCGCCGGGACGTCGTGAACGACTCGTTCACCTCGCCGGACGCCAGGGAAGAGTGGTCCATGACGTCCGGGGCTTCAGCTCAGCCGGAGTTCCGCGGTCACCTCGTCCCCGTCGGTGGTGAGTGCCGCGCCGAGCCCGGCCAGCAGTGACCGGGCGCCGTGGTTGCCGGCCGTGGTCGAGGCGATGAACCGGGCCGCGCCGGAAGTCCGGGCCTCCGCCAGCAGCAGCGCCGCCACCACACGGCCGATGCCGCGGCCGCGGACCGCACGGCTCAGCCAGACACCCGCCTCCACCGCGTCCCCGGAGCGCTCCAGCCGGGCGGCACCAGCCGCGGTCCCGTCCACGTCGATCACCCACGTGCGTTCCACCGCGGTCGCGGGGTCGAGCGAGCGGCCGCGGTGGAACGCCCGGAACGCGTCCCGGCGGGCGGGGGTCCAGCCGGGCCGATCGTCGACCGGCGGCATCACCTCGAGGGGATCCGCCCCGGTCACGGCCGCGTCGAGCAGCCGGGCCAGCGCGGCTTCGTCCAAGGGGGTGAGCACTACGTCGGTCACCCCGCCACGTTAGCGGCGAACCTCCGCCAGCTTCACCGGACGCCGCTCCCGGCGCGACACCTCGCACGCCTCCGCGATGTAGAACGCCTCCAACGCGTCCGCCGCGACGCACGGCGAGGGTGCCCGGCCGGCGACGACGTCCAGGAACGCCCGCAGTTCCGTCGTGTACGCCGGGCGGAACCGCTCCATGAACCCCGGGTACGCCGGCCCCGGCAGCGGCGCCACTCCCGGCTCCACCGAGCGCAGCGGCGCCCGGTCGTCCAGGCCGACCACCACGCCCGACACCGACCCCAACGCCTCCAGCCGCACGTCGTAGCCCGCGCCGTTGTAGCGCGTGAGCGACACCGTCGCCAGCGTGTCGTCGTCCAGGGTGAGCGTCGCCGCCGCCGTGTCGACGTCGCCCGCGTCCGCGAAGAACCGCTCTCCCCGGTTCGCGCCGATCGCGTACACCTCGGAAACCTCGCGGCCGCTCACCCAGCGGATGATGTCGAAGTCGTGCACGCCGCAGTCGCGGAACAGCCCGCCCGAATGCGCCACGTACTCCGCCGGCGGGGGCGCCGGGTCGAACGTCGTGGCGCGCAGGGTGTGGAGCCAGCCCAGCTCGCCCGACGCGACCGCCGCCCGCGCCGCCGCGTACCCCGCGTCGAACCGGCGCTGGAAGCCGATCTGGACCGGGACGTCCGACGCGCCGATGCGGTCGATCACCGCCAAGGTGCCCGGGATGTCGGCCGCGACCGGCTTTTCGCAGAACACCGGGATGCCCGCGTCGACCGCCGCGATGATCAGGCCCGGGTGCGCGTCGGTGGCGGCCGTGACGACCAGGCCGTCGAGGCCCGCGGCGAACAGCTCGTCGAGGGAAGCCGTCTCGACGCCCAGCTTCGCGGCAGCCGACTGGGCTCGCGCCGGGTCGACGTCGGCCACGACGACCGACTCCACCTCGTCGAACCCCTTCAGCGTCTCCGCGTGCGCGGTGCCGATCCGGCCGGTGCCCGCCAGTCCCAACCTCATCGTGGTGCTCCTCCAGTCTCGGAACTGTGCCAATGGTTTCCGACCCGGCCACAGCCACGGCCGAATGCCTTTGCAGCGACGGTCACGTGCCGCTCGGGGGGCGGCCTGCTTTCGGCCGGGTCGGAAACTGAGCGGTGGTCGCGCGGACCACCAGGGAGGGGTGCAGCAGGTGCCGGACCGGCTCCGTGCGCTCCCCGCGGACGCGTTCGATCAGCGCTTCGAAGGCCAGCCGGGCCATGTCCTTGCGTGGCTGGTCCACTGTGGTCAGCGAAAGGTGGCGAAGCGCGGCGAGCGACGTGTTGTCGTAGCCGACGACCGACACGTCGTCGGGTACGCGCAGCCCGGCCTCTTCGAGCGCCGAGATCGCCCCCACGGCGTTGAAGTCGTTGCCGGAGACCAGCCCCGTCGGCCGGTCCGGCGGCGGGTACGCGGCCAGCAGCTCCCGCACGGCGTTCTCACCCCCGATGTCGGTGTGCTCGCTGCGCACGACGATCGGCTCGAGCCCGTGCCGCCGCATGGCGGCCTCGAAGCCCCGCCGCCGTTGAGCCGCGCCGGCCGCGCCACCGCCGTCGAGGTGTGCGATGCGCCAGTGCCCGAGGCCGACCAGGTGGTCGACGGCCAGTGCGGAACCCGCCTCGCCGTCGTCGTTCACCGTGTCCACTGTGGACGAGCGGGCGGTCCGCGAGACCAGCACGACCGGGCACTGCCGGGCCGCGACCTGGATCGCCGACGCCGGGACGACCGGCGAGAGCAGGATGATCCCCGCCGGGCGGAAGGAAAGGAGGTTGTGCAAGGCGTTCCACTCGCGTGTGGGACTGCGGCCGCCCGTGTTGAGGATCAGGTCGAAGCCCGCCGCCTGCGCGGCGCTGTCCAGCTCTTCGACGATGTCGGCGAAGAAGGCGTTGCGCAGGTCGTTGACCATCACCCCGAGCACCGTGGACGTCCGGCTGGCCAGGGACCGCGCCATCACGTGCGGCTGGTAGCCGAGTTCTTCGGCCGCGCGCAGGACAGCGGCGCGCCGGGCGTCGGACACCTTCGGTGAATTCCTCATCACCAGGGAGACCAGCGCGCGGGAAACCCCCGCCCGCGCGGCGACGTCTTCCATGGTCGGACGCATGCCGCACCTCCCCTGAGCATCGAAAACTCGGCCTTGACTTGCTGTGACGGACGCTACAAGATTAGAGCGCTCTAATCAATAGAGCGCTCCAACGGACCAATGGAGGCCCCTGGTGACAGCGACGATCCGAGTAGCCGCCGCGCCGATCTCTTGGGGTGTCTGCGAAGTGCCGGGCTGGGGGCGGGTGCTCGACGCGGCGACCGTGCTCGGGGAAATGGCGGCGCTCGGGGTCCAAGCCACCGAACTGGGCCCGCCCGGCTACCTCCCCCGCGACCCGGCAGAGCTCCGGGAACTGCTCGGGAAGCACGGCCTGACGCTCGTCGGCGGCTTCCTCGCCGTCGTCCTCCACGAGAACCAGGAAAACGCCCTCAAGGAAGCCGAGGAGTCGGCCGCGCTGTTCGCCGCGTGCGGTGGTGACGTGCTCGTGCTCGCCGCCGCGACCGGGCTCGACGGCTACGACGAACGCCCGAAGCTCACCGACGCCGAATGGGCGACGCTCGTCGACACGGCCGGCAAGATCGGGGACATCGCCGCCGCCCACGGCCTGCGCACCGTGCTGCACCCCCACGTCGGGACGCACGTCGAACAGCAGGCCGAGGTCGAGCGCTTCCTCGCCGATTCCGCGCTGGGCTTGTGCCTCGACACCGGGCACCTGATGATCGGCGGGACGGATCCGGTCGAGCTGGCGAAGCGGTATCCCGAACGGGTGGGACACGTGCATCTGAAGGACGTCCGAGAAGACCTGGCGGCCGAGGTCCGCGCGGGCCGGCTCGGCTACACCGACGCGGTCGGGCGGGGCATCTACACCCCGCTCGGCGCAGGCGACGTGGACGTGGCGTCGATGGTGCGCTCCGTCCAGGCGGCCGGCTACGACGGCTGGTACGTCCTCGAACAGGACACCGCCCTCGGCGACTCGAGCCCCGACGACCTCCCCCGGCGGGACACCGGGCGCAGCCTGGCCCACCTCGCGAAGATCATCGACTCCCTCTAGAAACCTGGTCCCAAAGGAGTGACTGTGTTCTCTTTCAAGAAGCTGGCCGGCGTGGCGGCGATCGCCGCCACCGGGCTGGTCCTGTCCGCCTGCAGCGGTCCGAGCGCCGACAACTCGTCCAGCAGCTCGAGCGCCCCGTCGGCCGCCGCGCCCAGCTCCGGCGGCCCGCTGAAGGTCGCCGTCGTCACCCACGGCAGCGCCGGCGACGCCTTCTGGAACGTGGTGAAGAACGGCGCCGAGCAGGCGGGCAAGGACCTCAACGTCGGCGTCGACTACTACTCCGACGGCGACCCCGGCAACCAGGCCAAGCTGATCGACAACGCGGTCGCGCAGAAGGTCGGTGGCCTGGTCGTCTCCATGGCGAACCCGCAGGCCCTGCAGACGTCGATCCAGAACGCGGTCAAGGCCGGCATCCCGGTCGTCACGATCAACTCCGGCGAGGACTCCAGCGCGCAGTTCGGCGCGATCGCGCACGTCGGGCAGAGCGAGGGCCTCGCGGGCCAGGGCGCGGGCCAGCGCCTCAAGGCCGCCGGCAAGACGAAGCTGCTGTGCGTCATCCACGAGGCCGGCAACATCGGCCAGAACCAGCGCTGCGACGGCGCGAAGCAGACCTTCGGCACCGTCACCACGCTGCAGGTCGACATCTCCAACCCGACCGACGCGCAGGCCCGGATCCGCGGCGCGCTGCAGTCCGACCCGTCGATCGACGCGGTGCTGGCGCTGAACTCCCAGGTCGCGGCCCGCGCGGTGGACGCGGCCAAGGAGGCGAGCTCGAAGGCGCAGGTCGCCACGTTCGACCTGAACGCCGACGTCGTCGCGGCCATCAAGGCCGGCACGATCCTGTTCGCCGTCGACCAGCAGCAGTACGAGCAGGGCTACCTGCCGATCGTGTTCCTCAAGCTGTACAAGGAGAACGGCAACACCATCGGCGGCGGCCACCCGGTGCAGACCGGCCCCGGCTTCGTCGACAAGACCACCATCGACACCGTGGCCCCGTACGCGGAGCGCGGCACGCGATGACCGCGGCGTCTTCTGGGGCCGAGCCCCAGACCCCAGCCGGAGGGCAAGCCCCCCTGGACCCCCCAAACGCCGGTGAGATCCAGGCAACGCCCGACGAACGCGTGGGGAAGAAAAGCCTGACCGACCGATTGGTCGTCCGGCCGGAGATCGGCGCGCTGCTCGGCGCCGTGCTCGTGTTCGTCTTCTTCTCCGTCGTCACCAGCCAGTTCCTCAGCCCGCTGGGCGTGGCGACCTGGCTCGACGACTCCTCGACCCTGGGCATCATGGCCGTCGTGGTCGCGCTGCTCATGGTCGGCGGCGAGTTCGACCTCTCGGCCGGCGTGATGACGGCGTCGACGTCGCTGGTCACGGCGATCCTGGCGACGCAGGCGGGGTGGAACGTCTGGCTCGCGCTGGGAGTCTCCCTGGCTTTCGCGCTCGGCGTCGGCGCGTTCAACGGCTGGCTGGTGATGAAGACCGGGCTGCCCAGCTTCATCGTCACGCTGGGGTCGTTCCTCGCCCTGCAGGGGCTCAACCTCGGCGTGACGCGCTGGGTGACCAACACCGTCCAGGTCTCGGGCATGCGCTCGACCAGCGGCTACGAGTCCGCCGGCGGGTTGTTCGCGTCCACGTTCAGCATCGGCGGCACCGAGTTCCAGTCGTCGATCATCTGGTGGGTCGTCGTCACGGCGATCGCCGCGTGGCTGCTGGTCCGGACCCGGTTCGGCAACTGGATCTTCGCCGTCGGCGGGTCGCAGGTGTCGGCCCGCTCGGTCGGCGTGCCGGTGGTGCGCACGAAGATCCTGCTGTTCATGGGCACCGCGCTCGGCGCGTGGCTGGTCGGCTCGATCAACATCCTGCGCTTCGCCAGCGTCCAGGCGAACCAGGGCATCGGGCTGGAGTTCCAGTACATCATCGCGGCGGTGATCGGCGGCTGCCTGCTCACCGGCGGGTTCGGCTCGGCGGTGGGCGCGGCGATCGGCGCGCTGATCTTCGGCATGGCCCGCCAGGGCATCGTGTTCGCGCAGTGGAACAGCGACTGGTTCATGCTGTTCCTCGGCATCATGCTGCTGGCCGCGGTCCTGGTGAACAACGCCTTCCGGCGGCGCGCGGAAAGGGTCCGGCGATGAGCCTCATCGAAGTACGCGAGATCGGGAAGACCTACGGCAGTGTCATCGCGCTGCGCGATGTGTCCACTGTGGTCAACGCCGGCGAGGTGACCTGCGTGCTCGGCGACAACGGCGCCGGGAAGTCCACGCTGATCAAGATCCTCGCCGGCGTGCACCAGCACGACCGCGGCGAGTTCCTCATCGACGGGCAGCCGGTCCGGCTCGCCTCGCCGCGGGAGGCGCTCGACCACGGCATCGCGACGGTGTACCAGGACCTCGCCGTGGTGCCGCTGATGAGCGTCTGGCGGAACTTCTTCCTCGGGTCCGAGCCGACGACCGGGTTCGGCCCGTTCAAGATGCTCGACCGGAAGAAGGGCCGCGAGACGACCAAGCAGGCGCTGTCCGACATGGGCATCGACCTGCGGGACGTCGAGCAGCCGGTCGGGACGCTGTCGGGCGGTGAACGCCAGTGCGTCGCGATCGCGCGGGCGGTGTACTTCGGCGCGAAAGTGCTGATCCTCGACGAGCCGACCGCCGCGCTGGGCGTCAAGCAGGCCGGGGTGGTGCTCAAGTACGTCGCGCAGGCGCGGGACCGCGGGCTCGGCGTCGTGCTGATCACGCACAACCCGCACCACGCCTACCCGGTCGCCGACCGGTTCCTGCTGCTCAAGCGCGGCGCGCCGCTCGGCTCGTACGAGAAGAAGGACATCGACATCAACGAGCTGACCCGGCAGATGGCGGGCGGTGCGGAACTCGAAGCCCTGGAACACGAACTGCGGCAGGTGGAGAAGGCGTGAGTCTCGAGGCGCTGACGATCGGCCGGGTGGGCGTCGACCTCTACCCGGAACAGAGCGGCGTTCCCCTGGCCGGCGTCAGCACGTTCGCCAAGTCGCTCGGCGGGACCGCGACCAACGTCGCGGTCGCCGCCGCGCGGCTCGGGCGGCGCACGGCGGTGCTGACCAAGGTCGGCCCCGACGGCTTCGGCGACTACGTCCGGCAGGCCCTCGAAGGCTTCGGCGTGTCCTCGGCGCACGTGGGCACGTCGCCGGAGCTCCAGACGCCGGTGGTGTTCTGCGAGCTGAACCCGCCCGCGGACCCGCCGCTGCTGTTCTACCGCTCCCCCATCGCGCCCGACCTCACCCTCACCGACGAGGACGTGCCGTGGGACGTCGTCGAGTCGGTGCCGCTGCTGTGGGTCACCGGCACCGGCGTCTCCGCCGAGCCCGCCCGCACCACGCAACGGAAGATCCTGGAGGCCCGCGGGCGTCGTGAGCACACGGTCCTGGATCTCGACTACCGGCCGATGTTCTGGCCGTCGGTGGACCAGGCCCGGGAAGAGATCGGCGCCCTGCTCGACCACGTCACCGTCGCGGTCGGCAACCGCACCGAGGCCGAAGTCGCCGTCGGCACCGCGGATCCGGACGCCGCCGCCGACCGGATGCTCGAACGCGGCCTGCGGCTCGCGGTGATCAAGAAGGGCGCCGACGGCGTCCTGGTGGCGACGCCCGAGGGACGTTCGACGGTGCCGCCGCAACGCGTCGAGGTCGTCTGCGGGCTCGGCGCCGGCGACGGCTTCGGCGGCGCGCTGATCCACGGGTTGCTGTCCGGCTGGGAGCCGGTCCGCATCGCCGAGTACGCGAACGCGGCGGGCGCGCTCGTCGCATCCCGGCTGGCCTGCGCCGATGCCATGCCGACCGTCGCCGAGATCGAGGAGCTCCTGTGATCCTCACCGACGAACGCTGGCGCGACCTCCTGCACACGCGGGCCACGAACCCGGGCGCGATCCGCCAGGCGTACGCGACCCGCAAACGGCGTCCCCACCTCCTGTCCGACCAGGGCACGCTGTTCCTGGTCGCGGCCGACCACCCGGCCCGCGGAGCGTTGGGCGTCGGTGAAGACCCGCTCGCCATGGCCGACCGGCGAACCCTTCTCGACCGCCTGCTCGTCGCCCTCGCCAACCCGGCGGTCGACGGCATCCTCGGCACCCCCGACATCGTCGAGGAACTGCTCCTGCTCGGCGCGCTGCACGACAAGGTCGTCTTCGGCTCGATGAACCGCGGCGGCCTGGCCGGCGCCGACTGGGAGATCGACGACCGGTTCACCGGCTATGACGCCCGCACCCTCGTCGACTGCGGACTCGACGGCGGCAAGATGCTGCTGCGGCTCGTCGACTCCGACCCGGGCACGGTCCCGACCCTGCAGGCCTGCGCCGACGCCGTCACCGAACTGGCCGCGTACGGCCTGGTGGCGATGGTCGAGCCGCTCCCCTACCTCCGCTCGGAGGGCAAGCTCGTGCTGCAGAAGGATCCCGGGTCGCTCGCGCGGGCCGTCACGGTCGCGTCCGGGCTCGGGACGACGTCCGCGCACACGTGGCTGAAGCTCCCCTCGACCGACTCGGCCGCCGTGCTGGGCGCGACGACGCTGCCGGTGGTCGTGCTCGGCGGCGTGCCGACCGGCGATCCGGCCGCCGATCTCGCCTCGTGGGGCCGGACGCTGCGCCACGACGTCGTCCGCGGCCTGGTCGTCGGCCGCACCCTGCTCTACCCGCCCGACGGCGACGTCGGTGCCGCCGTCGAAGCCGCCGCGAAGGTCTTGGAGGCCGCGAAGTGAGCAAGCTGCACCGTCCACTCGGGACGCTTTCCGACGACGCCGACCCGGTCCGGCTCACCCCGGATTCGGCGGGCTGGGCCTACACGGGGCTGCGGGTGCTCCGGATCGGCACCCGGCTCCCGCGCACGGTCAAAACCGGCGAGTTCGAGGCGTTCGTGCTCCCGCTGTCCGGCTCGCTCACGGTCCGCGTCGACGGCGAAGAGTTCGAGCTGGAAGGGCGTGAGTCGGTGTTCACCCGGGTCACGGACTTCGTCTACGTCCCCCGCGACGCCGAGGTCGAGCTGACTTCCGAGACCGGTGCGCAGGTCGCGCTGCCGATGGCCCGCTGCACCCGTCGCCTCTCCCCGAAGTACGGCCCCGCCGAAGACGTCCCGGTCGAGGTCCGCGGCGCCGGGCAGGCGACGCGGCAGGTGACCAACTTCGGCGTGCCCGGGGTGTGGGACCACGCCGACAAGCTCAACGCGTGCGAGCTGATCACGCCGGGCGGCAACTGGTCGTCGTACCCGCCGCACAAGCACGACGAAGCGAGCGAGTGCGAGGTCGTCAACGAGGAGATCTACTACTTCCGCATCGCCGGCCGAGACGGGGTGACGCCGTCACGCGAGGGGTTCGGCCTGCACCGGACGTACACCTCCGACGGCGAGCTGGACGAGGACGTCGCCGTGCGCGACCACGACGTCTTCCTGATCCCGCGCGGCTACCACGGTCCGTGCGTGGCCGCGCCGGGCTACCCGATGTACTACCTGAACGTCCTGGCCGGCCCCGCGGACGAGCGGTCGATGGCGTTCTGCGACGACCCCGCGCACGGCTGGGTGCGCGACACGTGGGCGGCGCAGGACCTCGATCCCCGCTGTCCGGTGACGAGCCACGAAGGGCGTGTCCAGTGAAGCTGACGACGGCTCAGGCGCTGGTCCGCTGGATCCTCGCGCAGCGCTCGGAAACCCTGGACGGGCGCGAAGTCCCGCTCTTCCCCGGCGTCTTCGCGATCTTCGGGCACGGGAACGTGCTCGGCCTCGGGACCGCCCTGGAAGAGCACCGCGGCGAGCTGCCGGTCTGGCGCGGCCACACCGAACAGGGCATGGCGCTCGCCGCGGTCGGGTACGCGAAGGCCACGCACCGGCGGCAGGTCGGCGTCGTGACGTCGTCGATCGGGCCGGGCGCGCTGAACATGGTCACCGCGGCCGGGGTCGCGCACGCCAACCGGCTGCCGGTCCTGCTGCTGCCCGGCGACACGTTCACCGGCCGCGCGCCGGACCCGGTGCTGCAGCAGATCGAACCCTTCGGCGACGCGACCGCGACGGTCAACGACGCCTTCCGCGCGGTCAGCCGTTACTTCGACCGGATCACCCGGCCCGAGCAGCTGCTTTCGACGTTGCCGCAGGTCGCGCGGGTGCTCACGGACCCGGCGGACAGCGGACCGGCGGTGCTGGCGCTGCCGCAGGACGTCCAGGCGGAGACGTACGACTTCCCGGACGCGTTGTTCGAACCGGTGACGCACCGGCCGCTGCGGCCGCGTCCCGACCGGCGTTCGGTCACCGAAGCGGCGGGTGTCCTGCGTGCTTCGCAACGGCCGTTGCTCGTGCTCGGCGGTGGCGTCCGGTACTCCGGCGCCGGGAAACGTGCGCTGGACTTCGCCGAACGGCACGGGATCCCGCTGGTGGAGACCACGGCGGGCCGGACGTTGGTGGCCCACGACCATCCGCTGCACGCCGGACCGCTGGGCATCACCGGCTCGACGTCGGCGAACGTCCTCGCGGCCACGGCCGACGTCGTCCTGGCCGTCGGGACGCGGCTGCAGGACTTCACGACGGCGTCGTGGACGGTCTTCTCCCCCGACGTCCGCCTGCTCGCGCTCAACGCGGCCCGGTTCGACGCGGTGAAGCACGGCGCGCTGTCCGTGGTCGGGGACGCCGACGCGGGGCTGGCCGACCTGGGCGCGCAGCTGGAGAGCTGGCGGGTCGACCCGGCGTGGACGTCGCGGGCCGCGGCCGAGCGGGTTTCCTGGGACGCGCACGTCGATTCGCTGCGCTCGGCGGCCGCCGAAGTTCCGTCCTACGCCCAGGTCGTGGGCGTGGTGAACGACCTCTCGGCGCCGGACGACTACGTGATGACGGCGTCCGGCGGCCTGCCGGGCGAGCTGATCGGCGGCTGGCGCGGCTCCGGCTCGATTTCAATGGACGTCGAGTACGGGTTTTCCTGCATGGGTTACGAGCTGTCCGGCGCGTGGGGCGCGGCGATCGCCCATCCGGGCCTGGTCACGACCCTGCTGGGCGACGGTTCGTACCTGATGCTGAACTCCGAGCTGTTCTCGGCCGCGTTCGCGGGTCACCCGTTCGTCGCGGTCGTCTGCGACAACGACGGCTACGCGGTGATCGGGCGGCTCCAGGAGGGGCAGGGCGGGAAGCCGTTCAACAACTTCTACGCCGACTGCACGACTTCCCACGTCTCGCCGCCGCGAGTGGACTTCGCGCGGCACGCGGAATCGCTGGGCTGCCTGGTCTTCCCGGCGTCCGATGTGGACTCGCTACGCACCGCCTACGCCCGCGCCCGCGAGGCGGCGGTGTCGGAGCGGCGTCCGGCGGTGGTCGTGGTGAAGACGCAGCCGTCGGCGTGGACCGAGGCCGGCGCGTGGTGGGAGGTCGGCGTGCCCGAGCACCTCGCGGGCCGGGACGAGTACGAGCGTTCGAAAGCCGATCAGGTGCGCTACCTCAGGTCCTGACCCCGGCCGCGGGGGCGCCCCCGCTTTCCACGTTACCGGAGGGCACCGACATTTTCGGCGCCGAACGCACCCGCGGCTGCAGCGTGAACCCATTCGGCTTGAGCGTCAACGACTCGACGATCTTGAGTTCGTACGACGGATCGATCTCGAAGTCGTAGCGCTCGACCAGCCGACGGTCACCCAGGAGGAGCTGCGTGACCGGTGCGTGCGGACGTTGTTCGCGGCGGTCGGCGTCACCCCGTGACGGCCGGCGACGCGGCGTTCCGGGCGAGTTCTCGTGGCGCGCCGGAGCCGTCCGCCGGGACCGCCCAGACGGCGTTGTCCAGCCCGTAGAGAACGGTGTGGTCGTCCTGCCACAGGGCTTGGTCGTCCACGCTCCGCTGTTCCGCCAGCTCGGTTTCCTTCATGGTTCTCAGGTCGAGGACCGACAGCCGCCACACGCCCTCACCCGTCTTCTTCTTGAAGGCGATCCGGGTGGCGTCCGGGGAGAGCGACGGGCATTCGACGTTCTCCCGGAGGGTTTTCCCGCGGTACCGCTGGTAATCGGCCTCGACGAGGTAGGTCTTGCCCTTGCTGCCGAGCGTGGCGTAGAAGCGGTTGCCGTCCGGGGCGAACGTGATGCCCCAGTAGTTGACGTCCGCGGCGAAGTACCGCTGGTCACCGATGAACACCGGGAGTTCCTCGATCGTCTTGACGAGCCGGCCGGTGTCGACCTCGTACAGCCCGGCGCGCGTCGAAAAGCCGGTCTGCGAGTACGAGTCGCCGGTGACGAAGAGCGTCCAGTAGACGCGCTTGCCGTCCGGGGACACGCGGGCGCGGCTGGGCGTGCCCGGCAGCGCCTCGGTGTGGCGGACGGCGAGGTGGTCGTCGAGGACGAGGACGTCGGTCACCGCCGGGAGTGTCCCCGGCCGCACGGCCAGGCACACCGCAGTCTGCTTCGCCACCGCGAAGCGATCACACTTCAGGCCGCTGAGCCGCCGTTTTCCCAGGTCGAGGGTGCCGACGCGGCCGGTGGCGGTGTCGCGGAACAGCAGCTGACCGGGACTCAGCGTGAGCTGGGCGGCCGGCTCGGCGTCCGCGGTGCCGTGGCGGGCGCTGACGGTGTAGACGACGGCCGCGGCGATCAGCAGGACCGTGCCGAGGAGGGCGAGGACGAGTTTCTTCACGGGCGCACCGGTTTCGCGAAGGCGGCGGCCAGGGCGACCAGGGCCAGGCAGGCCGCGGCGGCGAGCACCGCGGGCCGCAGGTCCCAGAGCGTCCAGGCCAGTCCGAAGAGGACGGACGAGAGCATGCGGGCCACGGCCTGCCCGGTCTGCACGACGGCCATCCCGGTGGCCCGGAGATCACGCGGGATGAGCGGGCCGGCGGCGGCCATGAGGACGCCGTCGGTGGCCGCGTAGAACACGCCGTGCAGGCCGAGCGCGACGACGGCGAGCCAGATGCCGGCCTGGGGGCCGCAGAGCAGCACGAGTGCCAGGCCCAGCGCCCCGTGGCCGCCGAGGAACACCGGCCAGCGGCCGACGCGGTCGGCGAGCTTGCCGAGGGGCACGGCCAGGACCAGGTAGACGCCGGCGGTGCCCAGCGGCAGCAGCGGGAAGAACGTGGCCGCGATCTCCCAGCGCCGCTGGAGGACGAGGTAGACGAACGAATCGCCGACGGTCACCAGGCCCAGCAACGCGGCCCAGATCGTCACGCGCCGGAAGTCGCTCTGTTTCAGGAGGTTCGCCGCCATGCGCAGCGACACCGCGGCGCGGTCGACGCCGCCGGGGTGATCCTTGACGAACAACGCCAGCAGCAGCACGGCGATCGCGGCGACGCAGAAACTGGTGAAGAACACGCTCGTATAGCTGCCGAGGCTCAGGGCGAGCACCGCCATCGCGACCAGGGGGCCGAGGAACGCGCCGACGGTGTCGAGCGCGCGGTGCACGCCGAACGAGCGGCCGAGCGCGTCCGGTGTGCTGCTGAGGGAAATGAGGGCGTCGCGCGGGGCGGTGCGCAGACCTTTGCCGGTGCGGTCGGCGGCGAGGACGACGCCGATCGCCGCGACCGACGAGCCGGCCGCGACCAGGCCGAGCTTGCACACCGCGGACAAGCCGTACCCGAACCCGGCGACGGCCTTGAGCCGCCGCCACCGGTCGGCGAGGTGCCCGCCGGCCACCCGCACCAGGGCCGTGGCGCCCGCGTAGAGCCCGTCGAGGAGCCCGAACTGCAGCGGGTTCAGGCCGAGGCCGAGCACCAGGTAGAGCGGGAGGACGGCGGTGACCATCTCCGAGGAGACGTCGGTGACCAGGCTGACCATCCCGAGCGCCACCACGTTGGCGGACACGCGTTTCAGTGCGGGTTTCCGGTCGGTGCCGGCCGCCAGGTCCGAGGTACGGCTTGCCGCGATGTACATGCCCGCTCCTACTGGTGGCAGGGGTAGGTCGGGCTGCTGTCGAGGACCTTGCCGTCGACGCCGACGAGCTGCGACTGGAACGACGTGTCCGTCATCGACAGCTTGAGGACGCCGAAGGTCTTGAGCAGCTTCGCGGTCGTCTGGTGCGCCGGGCTCAGGTCGTAGAGGTTGGCACCGCCGGAGCCGCCGACGATCTCGACCGGGCCGTTGGCGTCGGCCTTGCCGTCGGCGTTCTGCGGGACGAACCGCTCGTAGTCGTGGTCGTGACCGTTGAGGACCAGGTCGACCTTGTTGGCGGTCATGATGTTCCACAGCTCGGTGCTGTCGGGGTTGTCGCCGTGGTCACCGGAGCTCCACCGCGGGTGGTGGTAGTAGGCGGCGACGCAGCCCTTGGTGTTCTTGGCGAGGTCCTGCTTGAGCCAGGTGATCTGGGGCGGCTCGGCGAGGTCGTCGTGGGTGACGAAGTCGTTGGAGTCGAGGGCGATGAAGTGCCAGTTGCCCATTTCCCAGCTGTAGTACCGCTTTCCCTGCGGTTTGGCGATGGCGCCGAAGTAGTCTTCGTAGCCCTTGAACGGCGTGTCGTCGTAGGACTCGTGGTTGCCCGGGATCGGGTGGGTGATGCTCTTGAACCTGCCCCACGTCTTGTCGTAGTAGGACTTGAAGTCCGAGAGGTGGGCGTCGTCGTACTGGTTGTCGCCCATCGTGATCACGGCGGCCGGGTTCATCTGCTCGACCAGTTTGGCGGTCTTGACGTGGGCGCAGCTCGAGCTGCTCGAGGTGCAGCGTTCGGCGATGTCGCCGGCGGCGGCGAGGACGAAGCCCGATCCGCTGCCCGCCTTGGTCTTCACGGTGACCGGCGAGCTGGCGTTCGAGACGTTCCCGGCGGCGTCGCGGGCACGGACGGCGTAGGAGTAGCCGGTGTCGGGTGTGAGGCCGTTGTCGGTGTAGGACGGGGTGGTGCTGGTGGCGACGACGGTGCCGTCGCGCAGGATGTCGTACCCGGCGACGCCGACGTTGTCCGTGGCGGCGCTCCACGTGAGGGCGGCGCTGGTGGCGGTGGTCGTGCCGGCGGTCAGGCCCGTCGGGGTGGTCGGGGCCTGGGTGTCGCCGGAGGAGTCCGTGGAGCCGAAGACCTGCATCTCCCAGAAGGAGTAGCCGTAGCTCGTCGCGCGGGTGACGCCGACGAAGCGGACGTACCGGCCGTGGGCGTTCAGGGTGAGGTCATCGGTCTTGCCGTCACCGTTGTCGACGGCGGTGGCAGAGGTGAAGTTCGTGCCGTCATCGGAGACTTCGATGCGGTACTTCTTGGCGTAGGCGGCTTCCCAGGTGAGGAGCACGCGGTGGATCGCGGCGGACTGGCCGAGGTCGATCCGCAGCCACTGCGGGTCGGCACCTTCGGCGCTGGCCCAGCGGGTGGTGGTGCTGCCGTCGACGGCCTTCGCACCGGCGTACGACGAGCTTTCGACGGTGGAGGTCGCGACGGGTTTCCCTTGCGAGAGCAGGACGTCGGCTTGGGTGCTGGCCGCGGCGAACGCGGAGGGCAGCAGGGTGATCGCCGCTATCACCGGGGTGAGGCGGGCGAATGTTCGTAGGCGGGTCGACGGCACGTCGCGCTCCTTCTGGGCCTGGCGGTGGCTGGTGGGCTGCGGCGTTTCTAGCTGTTAGGAAAGTTTCCTAACTAAGGCGGACTGTATCGGTGACCGGTTTCGGCTGACAAGACGTGTCTTGCCGTTGAATCGGTCAAGAGGGTGAGGTTCTTCGTGTTTTCCCAGCGCAGAGGGGTTCCCGCTGACCGGCGCAGTGCCCCGTGGCGCGGGACGGGCTCCGCAGGCTCCCGACTTTTCCCGGTTCGCCGCCGGTTTTCCGGCGGTTTGTCGGCGGTCTTGTCGACGGTCTTGTCGGTGGTCGCGGGTAGCATGGGAACCGGGGGGCAGCGCCCATCCGCGCCGCGCCGTTTCCCTTATTTCACAACAAAAATCGCGCCGGTAGCCGTCTTCCCAATTCACCCGATCCAGCGATGATCTTCGCACAGGTGTTCGGGTAGCTTCGGATGTATGACCTCATCCGTCCGAACGCAGCAGCTTCTTGATCTCGGTGACAGCGGCGCGACCCGCCCGGTTCGCCCCGACCGTGCTGGCCGATGGCCCGTACCCCACGAGGTGCAGCCGCGGCTCGCGCACCACGCGCGTGCCGTCCATCCGGATCCCGCCCCCGGGTTCCCGGACGTGCAGCGGCGCGAGGTGGTCGATCGCCGCGCGGAACCCGGTCGCCCAGAGGATGACGTCGGCGTCGAAGCGAGAGCCGTCCGCCCAGGCGACCCCCTCGGGCGTGATGCGCTCGAACATCGGCCGCCGCTCGAGGATCCCGGCGGCACGCGCGGCGCGCACTTCCGGCGTCACGGCGAGATCGGTCACGCTCACGACGCTCTCCGGCGGCAGCCCGGCCCGCACCCGCTCGTCGACCTTCGCGACGGCGTCCCGTCCCCAGTTCTCGCTGAACGGCTCATCGCGCCACACGGGCGGGCGCCGTGTCACCCAGGCGGTCGCGCGGGCGAGCGGAGCGAACTCCATGAGTAGCTGAACGGCCGACGCCCCACCCCCGACCACGACGACCCGCCGGCCACGGAACTCTTCGGGGCCGGTGTAGTCCGCCGTGTGCACCTGACGGCCGGCGAAGGTTTCTTGGCCGGGGTAGTGCGGCCAGAAGGGCCGGTCCCAGGTGCCGGTAGCACTGATCACGGCTTTCGCGGCCCACGACTCCGCGGGGCTCGCCACCACCAGCCGCTCCCCCGCCCGCGTCACGGACTGGACGTCGACGGGCCTGAACACCGGGAGGTCATAGACGCTTTCAAAGCGCGCGAAGTACTCCGAAACGACTTCGGAGGCGGGTCGTGTCACGTCCGGGCTGCCGAAGGCCATGCCGGGCAGGTCGTAGATGCCGTGCACCTTGCCGAGCACGAGGGAGGGCCACCGGTACTGCCAGGCACCCCCGGCCCGCTTCCCGTGGTCGAGCACGACGAAGCCACCGTCGTTGGCGAACCCGGCCCGGCGCAGGTGATAGGCGGCCGAGAGCCCGGCCTGCCCCGCACCGATCACCACGACGTCGGCCTCGTGATCCGCACCGCTCATGTCGATTTCAACGGCTGACGGCCAGGGGTATTTCGCGCCGTGGATCACAGCGCGCCCGCCTTCACGGAAGCGCCGAGTGGCCGGGTCACCTCACCGGACCTGGCACGGGCCGCAGACGACAACGCCGCCACACCGAGGCCGGCGCCCACCCGAACCGACTCGTGCGTCGGCCACCGCGACCAGCCATCCGACCGAGCCACGCCGCTGCCGGCGCCGCGCCCAACCCGGCCGACCGGTTCCCGGCCCTCACGCCCAGCCCGAACCCACTTCGACTCTCAGCCACTCGACCGAGCAACCAGACGTCACACGGCAACGCGGTTCCGCCCCGCCTCCTTGGCGCGATACAACGCGGCGTCAGCCGAGCGGAGCACGTCGTCGAGCGTCGGGCCCGCTTCCGGGTGGCGGGCCACCCCGATCGACACCGACAAGCCGCTCACGCGAACCGTCCCGCTGCCCGTCGAGATCACGACGTTCAGCTCGCCCACCGCGGCCCGCACGCGTTCGGCGATGCCGAGCACGTCGGCGCGGCCGATGCCCGGCAGCAGCACCACGAACTCCTCGCCGCCGAACCGGCCGACCGTGTCGCCCTGGCGCACCGCCTCGGAAATCGCGATCGCGACCGCGGCCAGGACGTCGTCGCCGGTGAGGTGACCGTACGTGTCGTTGATGCGCTTGAAGTGGTCGAGGTCGATCATCAGCACCGCGAAGCCGCCGCCGGCGGGGCCGCGCCGCTGTGCCCGGGCGTGTTCGCGCGCCGCGGAGTCGTGCCAGCCGGCGGTGTTGAGCAGGCCTGTCTTCTCGTCGGTGACGGCCGCGACCTGCAACTGCTGTTTCAGCAGCAGGTAGCGGTGCAACAGCAGCAACGGCGCCACGACGAACACCACCAGCACCGGCTGCTCGGCCAGCGCCAGCGCGGCGAGGCCGCCGAGGCACAGCGTCGCGAGTTCGAATGCGTTGTCCTCCCACGTGCCGATCAGGTCGGCCGCCGAGCGCTTGCTCGTGTAGAGGTAGATCCCCGCCGAGACCAGGCCGATGTTCACCAGCTCGAACACCGCCGCGGCCAGGCAGAGCGCCAGCAGCCCGCGCGGGGTCTGCAACGGCGTCCCGTGCAGGCCTGACACAGCGAGAACGGACGAAGCGGCGAAGCACGAGAGCATGGCCCAAGCCGTGCTGGCGACGAAACGATGCACGGGCCGCGTACGGACCTGACGCCACACGCGCACCCACAGGTGCGCGTAAAGCACGACAGCCAGCAGCGCTACCCAGGCCGGCGGCAGCAGGACGACGCCGGCGAGGTACCAGACCGACGTGACGTTGATGTGGGTCTGCCCGCTCATCCACCGCCGCAGCCGCTCGATGCGGCGCGACATTTCCGCCTGGGCGACGCCGAGCGCGACCAGCACCGCGAACCAGACCGGCCGCACGGGTCCGCCGAAGCCGGTGACCAGCGCGACCCCGGTCGCCACGACGGCGACCAGTTCACAGCCGAGTGCGTAGGTGATCCAGCGGGCTTTCGCCCCCGCCCACATCTCCCACCGCGCGGGCCAGCCCGGCCAGGCGGAAAGCGCTTCCCGGCGCACGGCGGCCTGGGCTCTCAAGAGCCGAAGCCACAGAAGTGACGGACCGGCATCGTGACGTTACCCCTTGCGCGAAGTTCGGCCGACCAGGTTGCCCAGCGTAGCCGTTCCGACGACGCGCGTCGCCAGTCCGGGCGAATTGCGGGCAACGCTCCTGCCCGAAGACCCGCGCAGGGTAGATCCGCCCAGCTCAGCGGCCCACGACCGGATCATCGCTCCGGGAAAGCGCCCGCGAGAACGCCGAAGTGGGAATCCCATCCCGCGCTCCCGGTCGCGGGCTGGCGCGACCAACGCGACCAGCGAGATCGGGCCAGAAGGATCGCGCCATAACACCGGACGGGTGCGCGGCATCGCCGCCACCAGAACGGCTCGCCGGACCACGGCGACGCAATCCAGCTCACCAACCGGCCGACGGACACCAGAGCAAGCCCGGCCCACCTGCACGACGCGAGAATAGTGCGGTTCGCGCGACCGCGCGCGCAAGTCACCGCCCATGAACCGACGCGAATGCGGCCCACCCACGCACTCCGGCCAACTTTCGCCGCGCACGCACCGGCGCAAATCCGGCTTGCGTGCGCAGTGCGCGCACTACGGCCAGCTTTCGCGCACGCACCAGGGCAAATCTGGCCTGCGTGCGCAGCAGTTGACCAGCAACGAACTCGGCTCGGAAGCCCTCGCGAAGAACAGCCGCAAGACCCGCGAGCCGCCTCAAGGAGCCAGCGCGCAGGCCCACATCAACTGCAACTACTTGCGCAGCGCCCGGATGATCGCCACCAACCCGGCCACCGCCGCGATGGCGACCACCACCGGCGCCAGCCTCTTCAGCACCGACTGGCCCGCGTAGTCGAGCAAGTCGATCGCTTCCGCCTCCGGGGCCGCCGGGACGCTTCGCAGCGGCGGCCGCTCCGCGGCCGGCTTGGGGTCCGTGTTGATCTCCGGTGTCGTCGGAGCCGGCTTGACCGCCGCATCCGGAGCAGGAGCAGGAGCCGGCTCGGCGACCGGCTCCGCGGTTGCCGTCGGCTCGGGCGTCGGTGCCGCGGCCACCGGGGCCGGGGCCGGCTCGGCCGCCGGGGCCAGCTTGCCCGACAGACATCCCGCGAACGTGTCGAGGATCTTGCCGCCCACCTCGCTGATCAGGCCGCGGCCGAACTGGGCCGGCTTGCCCGTGATCGACAGGGCCGTCGCCACCGAACCGTGCGTTGCGCCGTCGGCCTCCGTCAGCGTCAGCGTCACCGTTGCCGCCGCCGTGCCCGAGCCTCGGGAGTCCTTGCCCGATGCCTTGATCGTCACCTTGTGCGCGGCGTCGTCCTTCTCCAGGAACTCGCCATTTCCTTTGTACAGCAGGGAAATCGGTCCGAGCTTGACCTTCACCGTCCCGCTGAACTTGTCCCCTTCGACCTTCGTCAGCGTGGCGCCCGGCATGCACGGGGCCACCCGCTCGGGGTCGACGACCGCCTGCCAGACCTCGCCGATCGGAGCCGGGACGGTGAATTCGTGGTCGAGCCGCACGGGCCGACCTCCTTCCTGATGACAACGAGGGCCGGTGCCCACCCTAGCCGCCGCCGGGGCGGCGGCCAGGGGGACGAACCTCGAACCTCAGGCGCCGGCCGCCGCCGCGATCGCCCGGCCCGTCAGGACCTGGGCCAGGTGACGGCGGTATTCGACGTCGGCGTTGCTGTCGACCGGCGGATTCGTGCCTTCCGCCGCGTGCGAGGCCGCCGCGGCGATCGAGTCGGCCGAAGCCTGGACCCCGACCAGTGCCGCTTCGACACCGGACGCCCGCACCGGGGTCGAGCCCATGTTCGTCAGCGCGACCCGGGCCTCCTCGATGACGCCCGCTTCGGTACGGACGGTGACCGCGACCGCGACCATCGACCACGCCTGGGCGACCCGGTTGAACTTCTCGTAGTGCGCCCGCCACCCGGTGTGCTTGGGCACGCGGACCTCGACCAGCAGCTCGTCCGCGGCCAGCGCCGTGGTGAACAGGTCCTGGAAGAACTCCGCGGCCGGCACCGTCCGGCGTCCCGAAGGCCCGGCCAGCACCAGCGAAGCGTCCAGCGCGAGCACCGGCGCCAGCAGGTCCCCGGCCGGGTCGGCGTGGGCGATCGCGCCGCCCAGCGTGCCCCGGTGGCGGATCTGCGGGTCGGCGACCGTGTCCGTCGCCTCTTTGAGCAACGCGGCGTGCGAAGCGATCAGCGCGTCACGCTGCACGTCGTAGTGCGTCGTCATCGCGCCGATGACCAGTTCGTCACCCTCCTCCCGCACGCCGCGCAGCTCCGCGACGCGCCCGAGGTCGATCAGCGTCGTCGGCGCCGCCAGCCGCATCCGCAGCACCGGCAGCAAGCTCTGGCCGCCCGCGATGACCTTGGCGTCCTCACCCGCCGACGCCAGCGCCTGCACCGCTTCGTCCACTGTGGACGGGCGGACGTAGTCGAAGGAAGCCGGGATCACTGCGCACCTCCGGTGGCGTCGATGGAGCCGAGGCCGCCGCCGGCTTCGTCGCGGCCGGGGCCGCCGGCGTCGGTGGTGCCGTGCTGGATGGCGTGCCACACCCGCATCGGCGTCAACGGCATCTCGATGTCGTTGACCCCGAACTGCCGCACCGCGTCGATCACCGCGTTGACCACCGCCGGGGTGGACGCGATCGTGCCCGCTTCGCCGACGCCCTTGGCGCCGAGCGGGTTCGACGTCGCCGGCGTCTCCGTGCGGTCGGTGGTGAACGACGGCAGGTCCGCCGCCGACGGCAGCAGGTAGTCGGCGAACGTGCCGGTCGTCAGCGTGCCGCTGTCGTCGTGCTCGGTGCCTTCGAACAGTGCCTGCGCGATGCCCTGCGCGAGCCCGCCGTGCACCTGGCCCTCGACGATCAGCGGGTTCACCGCGACCCCGACGTCGTCGACGCAGACGTACGAGCGCAGCTTGATCCGCCCGGTCTCGGTGTCCACCTCGGCGGCGCACAGGTGCGTGCCGTGGGGGAACGAGAAGTTCTCCGGGTCGAACGTCGCGTCCGAGTCGAGCGACGGCTCGATCCCGTCGGGCAGGTTGTGCGCCGCGAACACCGCGAGCGCGATGTCCCCGATGCCGGTGGACGTGTCCGTGCCCTTCACCGTGAACTTACCGTTCGCGAACTCGAGGTCGTCCTCGGCGCATTCGAGCAGGTGCGCCGCGATCGGCTTGGCCTTCGCGACGACCTTCTCGGCGGCCTTGATGACGGCGATCCCGCCGACGACCAGCGACCGCGAGCCGTAGGTGTCCATGCCCTTGTGCGACGACTGGGTGTCGCCGTGCAGGATCTCGACGTCCTCGAACGCGACGCCCAGCTGGTCGGCGACGATCTGGCTCCACGCGGTCTCGTGGCCCTGGCCGTGCGCGGACGCGCCGGTCGTCACCTCGACCTTGCCGGTGGGCAGCATCCGGATCGATGCGTACTCCCAGCCGCCGGCGCCGTAGTCCAGCGAGCCGAGCACCCGCGACGGCGCGAGCCCGCACATCTCGGTGAACGTCGAGATGCCGATGCCGAGCTGCACCTTGTCGCCGGCTTTGCGGCGCCGGTCCTGTTCGGCGCGCAGGCCGTCGTAGTCGAAGAGCTGCTTGGCCTTTTCGGTGGCGGCCTCGTAGTTGCCCGAGTCGTAGGTCAGCCCGCACACCGTGGTGAACGGGAACTCCTCGTGCTTGATCCAGTTCTTCTCGCGCAGCTCCATCGGGTCCATGCCGAGCTCGACGGCGAGCTCGTCCATGATCCGCTCGATCGCGAACGTCGCCTCCGGCCGGCCGGCGCCGCGGTAGGCGTCGGTCAGCGTCGTCGTCGTGTACACGTTCGTGCAGGCGAAGTGGTACGCCGGGATCTTGTAGATCGCGTTGAACATGAACGCGCCGAGGATCGGCACACCGGGGCCGACGAGACCGTTGTACGCGCCGAGGTTGGCGAGCAATTCGACCTTGAGACCGGTCACCTGGCCGTCGCGGGTCGAGGTGATGGTGATGTCCTGGATCTGGTCGCGGCCGTGGTGCGCGGCGAGCATCGTCTCGGACCGCGTCTCGTTCCACTTGACCGGTTTGCCGAGCTTCTGCGCGACGAGCAGCGACATCATCTCTTCCGGCAGGACGCCGATCTTGCCGCCGAAGCCGCCGCCGACGTCCGGGGCGATCACGCGCAGCTTGTGCTCGGGGATGCCGAGCGTCAGCGCGGACATCACGCGCAGGATGTGCGGGACCTGCGTGGCCGACCACATGGTGATCTGGGTACTGGTCGGGTCGACGACGCACGCCCGCGGCTCCATGAACGCCGGGACCAGCCGCTGCTGGCGGAAGCGGCGCTTGAGGACGACCTCCGACGAGCTGATCGCGTCCTCGACGTTGCCGCCGGTACCGGCCTCGGCCGAGTCGAACTTCCAGACCGCGCTCGTGTTGGTGCCGAGGTCCTCGTGGACCAGCGCGGCACCGTCGGCAATGGCGGCTTCCATGTCGAGGACGACCGGCAGCTCGTCGTACTCGACGTCGATTTCCTCGAGCGCGTCGTGCGCTTCGGCCGACGTCCGCGCGACGACGACCGCGACGCCTTCACCGGCGAAGTTGACTGTGTCGGCGGCGAGCACCGGGCGGCGTGGCGCCTTCATGTCCGGCGTGATCGGCCACGCGCAGGGCATGCCGATCGAGCCGTCCGGGTCGAGGTCCTTCGCGGTGTAGACGGCGACGACGCCGGACGCGCCCTTGGCCGCCGACGTGTCGATCGAGACGATCTTGGCGTGCGCGAACGGGCTGCGCAGGACCGCCATGTGCAGCAGGCCGGGCAGCGCGATGTTGTCGGTCCAGCGGGTGCGGCCGGTGATCAGCCGCTCGTCTTCCTTGCGGCGCCGTGACTTTCCGACTTCCGGTTCGATCGTGGCGGTCATCAGTCACCACCCACGCCGGCGTGCTTGGTTTCGGCGATCCGCTCGGCTTCGGGGCCGGCGCCGGGGCTCATGTTCTGCGCGGCGTCGCGGACCGCGCGGACGATGTTCTGGTAGCCGGTGCAGCGGCAGAGGTTGCCTTCGAGCCCTTCGCGGACGGCCTGTTCGTCCGGATCCGGGTTGTCGGCCAGCAGGTCGATCGACTGCATGATCATGCCGGGCGTGCAGAACCCGCACTGCAGGGCGTGGTTGTCGTGGAACGCTTTCTGCACCGGGTGCAGCTGCCCGTCGCGGGCGAGGCCTTCGATGGTGGTGACCTCACAGCCGTCGGCCTGCACGGCCAGCACAGAGCAGGACTTCACGCTGTGCCCGTCCAGGTGGACGGTGCAGGCGCCGCAGTTGCTGGTGTCGCAGCCGACGACGGTGCCGACCTTGCCCAGCTTCTCTCGCAGGTGGTGCACGAGCAGGGTGCGGGGCTCGACTTCGTCGGTGTACTTGGTCCCGTCGACAGTGACGGTGATGCGCATCAGGCCTCCAAAAGCCGGTTCGGGAACGGCCCGCCCGACCGTGATCGGGCTCACAGACCTCCGAGCGTGCTACGCGACCTTCGCGCGGACAAGTCCTGATGTCATACGTTCAACTACCCGTTCCGCAGATACGCGGCGATCCTCTGGAGAAACCCGAATCTGCGGAAGTCCGGATGGGTGAACTTTTGTGGGCCACCCGGAGCAGCGCACGCCGGAAAGCCGTCAGCCGTGGATGCGCCCCGTCAGCTCCGCGAGCCGCTTGCCGCCGCCGCCCCACCGCAGCGCGATGATCTCCGCCGCGATCGACACCGCCGTCTCCTCCGGGGTGCGGGCACCGAGGTCGAGGCCGATCGGCGACGACAGCCTGTCCAGCTCCGCCTCGGTGATCCCGGCCTCGCGCAGGCGGGCGAAGCGGTCGTCGTGCGTCTTGCGGGAGCCCATCGCGCCGACGTACCCGACGTCCAGGCGCAGCGCGACCTCGAGCAGCGGGACGTCGAACTTCGGGTCGTGGGTCAGCACGGCGATGGCCGTGCGCTGGTCGATGCGCCCGGCCGCGGCTTCGCCCTCCAGGTAGCGGTGCGGCCAGTCGACGACGACGTCGTGCGCGTCCGGGAAGCGGCTGCTGGTGGCGAACACGGGCCGCGCGTCGCAGACCGTGACCTGGTAGCCGAGGTAGGCGCCCATGCGCGCCATCGCGGCGGCGAAGTCGATCGCGCCGAACACGAGCAGCCGGGGCGGCGGCTCGAAGGAGTTGACGAACACCGCCATGCCCTCGCCGCGCCGCTGCCCGTCCGGGCCGTAGTGCAGGGTGCCGGTGCGGCCGCTGGCCAGCAGGCCACGCGCGTCGTCGGCCACCGCGTCGTCCATCCGCGAGGACCCCAGCGAGCCCTCGGTGCGGTCCGGCCAGACGATCATGTGCTCGCCGATCAGGCCTTCCTGCTCGTGCTCGATGATCGTGACGACCGCGACGGGTTCGCCGCCGCGCACGGACGCGACGACGTCGCCGAGCTCCGGCATCGACGCGCGGTCGACGTGCTCGACGTAGATGTCGATGATCCCGCCGCAGGTCAGGCCCACCGCGAAGGCGTCGTCGTCGGTGACGCCGTAGCGCTGCAGCACCGGCTTGCGCTCGCGGACGACCTCCTGCGCGAGCTCGTAGACGGCGCCTTCGACGCAGCCGCCGGACACGCTGCCGGCGACGGTGCCGTCCGGGGCGACGACCATCGCCGCGCCGGGCGCGCGGGGCGCCGACGAGAAGGTGGCGACCACGGTGCCGAGCCCGACCGTTTCCCCGTCGGACCAGCGGCGGAACACGTCGTCCAGTACGTCACGCATCGGAAATCTCCCCGAGCAGTCGTTCCAAAGTGGCCAGGGTGTGCCCGGCCAGCAGCCGGTCGATGTGGGGCAAAGCGGCCACGATGCCCGACTGGACCGGAGCGTACCCCGCACGGCCGGCGTGCGGATTCACCCAGAATACGGCGTGCGCGAGCCGGCGCAGGTGGGCGAGCTGCTCGCCGAGCAGACCGGTGTCGCCGCGCTCCCAGCCGTCGGAGAACACGGTGACCACGGCGCGGCGGGCCACGCCGCGCCGGCCCCAGCGGTCGAGGAAGGCCTGCAGCGTCTCGCCGAGGCGGGTGCCGCCGGCGAAGTCCGGCACCGCCGAGCCCGCCGCGAGCATCGCGCGTTCCGGGTCGCGCTGACGCAGCTGGCGGGAGACGCGGGTCAGCCGCGTGCCGAGGGTGAAGACCTCGACGGACTGCGGTGCGCTGCGCGTGAGGACGTGGGCGAACCGGAGCAGGGCGTCGGCGTACGGGCTCATCGACCCCGAGACGTCGATGAGCAGCACGACCCGGCGAGGCCTGCTGGCCCGCCGGACGTAGGCCAGTTTCAGGGGTTCGCCGCCGCTGGCGAGCATGGCGCGCAGGGTGCGGGAGGGGTCGAGCCGGCCACGCTTCGCCGGGGTCCTTCGCGAGGCCGGCCGCTTCGGGGGCACGGGCTTCAAGGTGGCCAGGAGCTCGCGAAGGTGTTCGCGTTCGGCGGTGGTCAGCGCGGCGAGGTCGCGGTGGCGCAGGACTTCGTGGTCGCTCGCGGCGACTTTCAGCTGCTCGGGGCCGTCACCACCCTCGGCGTTCCCGCCGCCGGCGTCGACCAGGGGGGCGATCCGGGCCTGCTTCGGCGCGGCGGACTTAGCGCGCTGCGGGGTCGTGGATTCGATAGAGAACCACTGGCTGAAGGCTTCTTCGTAGTACGGGAGGTCGTCAGGGCTGGAGCACAGGGTGAGCCGGCCCGCCCAGTAGAGCTGGGTGGGTTCGGCGACGTCGATCTCGCCGACGGCGGCCAGGTAGGCCTGCACGCGGCGCGCATCGCAGGCCACCCCGGCCTCGCGCAGGGCAGCGGCGAACCCGGCGTACCCGGCGACGGGGTCGGCGGCGGTGGTCATGACTCCATTGTGCGCCCATCCGGCCGCGCGGGTCGGCCTGTGGACGCGGAGGGCTGCCGTGTGGACAAGGCAACGGCGGGCACCCGAAACTGTCGGTGCGCGCCGGTAGCATGGAAAACGGGGGCCGGAGGCCTACCTTCGGTGTCCCGGCGAGGAGTCGAACCTCGGACCTCGGCGTTCGTAGCGCCGCGCTCTGTCCTGCTGAGCTACCGGGACGGGGCGGTCTGCGCGCACGCCCCTCCCCGGACGGGCGCAGACCGCGCTCTTCGCGGCGACCGACCCGAGGTAGCGAGGGGTGGGCGCGAAGAGCCTTCAGGAAGATTCAGCGAACGGCACGGGAGATCGTGCCGCAGTGGTGCGCTTGCCGGTTCACGATCTCCTCCTCTCGGCGGTGGTTTCCGCGGTACGGGAAAAGAATGCCGGAGCCCGGCCTACCGGGCAACGCATTTAATTCCGGTCCTTTGTAGACTGTCAGGCCGTGAAGCCCGGCACGATGTTCGCGCAGCCGCGGCGTCGCGCCACGTCGTTGCTCGCCAGGACCGGCGGCAGCGCACGCTGCGCGAACGCCTGCAGTTCGGCGAACTTCGCGTCGTCCACCAGGTCGCGGCGGACGTGGTACGTGGCCTGGTTCTTCGCGTCGTTCCGGGCGAAGATCGTGGCGTAGTCGCGCTCGAACCGCGGATCCTGGTCGAACTGCAGGGTGCTGCTCCACGAGCCGACGAAAACGATCAGTTCGGGCTTCGCCGTCGTGAAGACGTGGTCCCGCAGACCGGCGAAGTCGGCGACGTGCAGGTAGTCCGCGATCGGGGCGTCGCCGAGCCCGGCGAGGTCGAGCAGCCGGAGCCGGCTGCCCAGCGCCGTGCCGCCGAGGTCGATCACCCCGGCCGAAGCCGTGTCCGGCAGCCGCAGGAGGTCCGCGAACCCGTTGATCGCGGTGTCGTCCCGCTCCGCGACGGCACACATCGCCGTCTTCACGTCGGCGCGGTACTTGGTGCCCTGGTCGTAGTAGCCGCCGATCGCACTGACCGACGCGGCGACGAGCAGGCAGGCCAGGACGACGCGGCCGCGCACCCGGACCAAGGCGAACGTCTCGACGACCGCGGTCGCGCCGAGGAGGGCGCCGACCGTCCAGACCGGCGTCGCGAACCGCAGGTGCCCCATCCAGTCGTACTCGAGCACGATGAACGCGGCGACGGCCAGGCCGAACGGAACCAGCAACGCGATCAGCCCGGCGCGCAGCCGGCCCGGCTTGACCAGCAGCACCGCCAGGCAGCCGACCACGGCGGCGGCGAGCAGCCAGCCCGCGTAGGACACGATTTCGCCCGGCCGCGCGAGGTCGCCGAGGTCGGGCGGCTCCTGGCCCTTCGCGACCGCGGTGTTGGGCAGCAGGCGCCCGAACTCGAACCAGCGGTAGACCACGTAGGCGCCGAACGGCACGACGAAGGCGGCGACCGAGACGACCACCGCGCGGACGCTGCGGCCGAGCGCGTCCCGCTTCAGGAAGACGGCGACGGCGATCGGGTACGCGCCCGCGTAGATGATCCCGTCGGGACGGGTCAGCGCGGCCAGCATGGCGAGCACGCCGGCGCCGATCGCGACGCGGTGGGTCAGCAGGCTGCCGCTCAGCACCGACCGCAGGAGGAGCACGGCCAGCGCGGCGACGGTCAGCGCGTAGAAGGAGTTCTCCAAGCCGGAGAAGCACCAGATCACGAACGACGGGTTCGCGGCGAGCGCGGCCCCGGCGACGAAGGTGACGAGCGCGGGGCGGCGGCTGAGCGTCTTCGCGCCGGCGTGGAAGAGAACCAGGACGCCCGCGCAGCAGGCCAGCGCCAGCGCCTTCGGGAAGAGGATCTGGTCGGAGACGCCGAAGAGCGTCCCGTGGTCGAAGAGACCGACGAGCTTGCCGAGGGCGAGCAGGACCATCCAGGTCGGGTTGGAGTACCCCTCGACCGGCGCCACGCCGGGCTGGAGCACCGGCCCGAGCCCGTCGGCGACGTTGCGCGAGTAGGCGAAGGTGATGGCGGCGTCGTCGATCAGCCAGTGGCCGTAGAACGAAGCGTGCACGGCGATCAGCGCGGTGCCGCCCAGGACGGCCGCCACGGCGGCGAGCCGGGCCGGCCACCGCCTCGGGGCGGTCACCTCGGGTTCCGCTTGCCGGCCGGCCGACGGCCTCGCTTCGGTCGTCTCCGCCACGCTCATACCTCGGGCCCTCCCATGCCTTCGGATACCCCGGGCCGGTCAGGCGAACAAAGCGTCGAGCTTGGCCCGGACACGGTCGAGGTCTTCGCTGTATTTCAGGACAGCACCGAGCGTGCGCGCCGCCGTCGCCGCGTCCAGCTCGTCCCGCTGCAAAGCCAGCAGGGCTCTCGCCCAGTCGAGTGACTCCGCTACTCCGGGTGGCTTCAACAAGTCCATTTCGCGGAGCCGATGCACCGCTTCAGCGATCTGCCGAGCCAAAACTTCCCCTATCTGGGGGATTCTACGACGCAGGATCGTGACCTCTCGCGTCAGGTCGGGGTGTTCCAGCCAGTGGTAGAGGCAGCGGCGCTTGAGGGCGTCGTGCACTTCCCGGGTCCGGTTCGAGGTCAGCACGACGAGCGGCGGCTCCGCGGCGCGGATTTCGCCGTACTCGGGGATGGTGACGGCGTGCTCGTCGAGCAACTGGAGGAGGAAGGCTTCGAACTCGTCGTCGGCCCGGTCGATCTCGTCGATCAGCAGCACGCACGGCGCGGTGATCAAGGCCTGCAGCAGCGGGCGCGCGAGGAGGAAGCGTTCGGTGTAGAGCGAGCGCTCGGCGGCCTCGACGTCGAGCCCCCCGTCCCCGGCGGCTTCGAGGGCCCGCAGGTGCAGGAGCTGGCGCGGGAAGTCCCATTCGTAGAGCGCCTGGGCGGCGTCGATGCCCTCGTGGCACTGGAGGCGCACGAGCGGGCGGCCGAGCGCAGTGGCCAGCGCGATGGCGAGCGACGTCTTGCCGGTCCCGGGTTCGCCTTCGCAGAAGAGGGGGCGGCCCATCCGCAGGGCGAGGAAGCCGGCGGTGGCGAGCCCGTCGTCGGCGAGGTAGCCGGTCCCGTCCAGCGCGGCGGCAAGTTCTTCAGGCGAGGCGAGCGAGTCCGTCACAGTGTCGATCGTAGGCGGCGCGGCGGCTACGCGCGGGTCGCCGGGGCCGAGGGGGCTGGTGGTGCCGTGATCGGGCGGACGACACGTGCCTGGATGGACGACACGCGTGATTGAAGGGTCGACACGACGGTTTGGCGGGGCGTCTCGCGTACCTGGGGAGTCGGCTCGCGTACCTGGAGGGTCGGCTCGCGTACCTGGGGAGTCGGCTCGTGTACCTGGGGAGTCGGCTCGTGTACCTGGACGGTCGGGTCGCGTGCCTGGGGAGTCGGCTTGTGGGGCGGGCCGGTGGTCAGGCGGTGGGGAGGTCGGTGCGGTGGTCGACGTCGCGGCCGCTGCCGAGGTCGCCGCACTCGATGAGCTTCAGATCGGCGCGGGTCGACAGCCAGTCTCGGGCGCCGCGGTCGCCCTGGGCCGTTTCGGCGATTTCGGGCCACCAGCGGCGGCCGAGGAGGACCGGATGGCCGGGGACACCGTCGTAGGCCGCGCGGGCGACGATTTCAGGCGTCGCGCCGGCGGCGACCCGGGCGAGGATGTCGGCGCCGACCCACGGCAGGTCGACGAGGTGGACCAGGGCCGCGACCGGGCCTGGTTCCTCGGAGAGCGCGGCGAGGCCGGCTTTGAGGGAGGCGCCCATGCCGGTCTCCCAGCCCGCGGCCCGCACCGCTTGGGCCGGATCGGGCAGAAGCGCGCTGACCTCGTCGGCGGCGGCACCGAGAACGACCCGGACGGGATCGCAGCCGGCCGCGGTCAGGGTGGCGAGTGCGCGCAGGACGAGGGGTCGGCCGTCGAGTTCGGCGAGGGCCTTCGGGCCGCCGAACCGGCGGCCGGCCCCGGCGGCGAGAAGCAAGCCGGCGACGGGCGGAGTGGCTGCGGTCATCGGCGCACCAGCTTCGTGACGGCAAGCAGAAGACCGGCACCGGGCCGCGTCGCCGGCGTTACCGGCGCAACGGGCGCCCGGTGGGCAGCCCCGAGCAGGGGCTCGGTAGAAGCAGGCAACGCCCGGTCCTCCGCCCCAGCCGCCCGGACCGCGTTCTCAGCCATGGGCGCGGCCGGGGGCGCCGATCGCCAGGTCGGCTTCTATCGAGCGGGCCGTCTCCAGCAGTGGGGGGACCAGGTCCTTCTCCACCGACTCCGCCGTGGTGCGGCTTGCGTGCGTCGACAGGTTCACCGCTGCCACCACCCGGCCCGTGCGGTCGTGGATCGGGGCCGCCACCGAGCGGAGGCCTTCCTCCAGCTCCTGGTCGACCATCGCCCAGCCCTGGTCGGTCACCTTGGCCAGTTCCGCGCGGAGGCGGTCGGGGGCCGTGACCGTGCGGTCCGTGAGGCGGTCGAGCTTCGCCACCACGAAGTACGCCTCCAGCTCCGCCCGGCTCAGGCCGGCCAGCAGGACGTGACCCATCGACGTCGCGTACGCCGGGAAGCGGGTTCCCACGTTGATGCTCACCGTCATGATGCGCGAGACCGCCACCCGCGCCACGTAGACGATGTCCGTTCCCTCCAGGACCGACACCGAACTGGACTCGCGCACCCCCGCCGACAGGTGCTCCAGGTGGGGCTGGGCCACCTCCGGCAGCGTCATGCTCGACAGGTACGAGTACCCCAGCTCCAGCACGCGAGCGGTCAGGGAGAAGTACTTGCCGTCCGTGCGGACGTAACCGAGGTCGGTCAGGGTCAGCAGGAAACGGCGGGCCGCGGCGCGGGTCAGGCCCGTCGCGCGCGCGACGTCGCTGAGGGTCAGCTCCGCCGCGTCCGCGTGGAACGCCTTGATCACCGCCAGGCCGCGCTCCAGTGACTGGACGTGGTGGGCGCCGCGGTGGGCCGGCTCGCTGTCGAGCTCGGCTTCGATGGGCCTCCCCGTGTCCATGCCCGGCACCCTATCCGGCGTCGGCCGGCCGGGCGCTCGGCTCGCCGAGCTCGGCCAAGGTGCGCTGGGCGATGGCGAACGCCGCGTTCGCCGCCGGAGCACCCGCGTACACCGCCGTGTGCAGCAGAACTTCGCCGATCTCCGCCGCCGTGAGGCCGTTGCGGACCGCGGCGCGGACGTGCATCGCCAGCTCGTTGTGCGCCTGCAGCGCGGTCAGCGCCGCGAGCGTGACGCAGCTGCGCGTCCGGCGGTCGAGGCCGTCGCGGGACCAGACCGAACCCCACGCGCCTTCGGTGATGTAGTCCTGGAACGGGCGGCTGAAGTCCGTCGTGCCCGCGACCGCGCGGTCGACGTGCTCGTCGCCGAGCACCTCGCGCCGGACCTTCATGCCCTGCTCGTGACGGTCTTCGCTAATGTCTTTCGGTGTCACAGCGCCTCCAGGTGCTCGAGGATCAGCTTCGTGAATTCTTCGGGCCGTTCGTAGCTGCCCAGGTGCGCGGCGTCCGGCACGACCTCGAGCCGCGCGCCCGGGATGCCCGCCGCGATCAGGTCGGCGTGGCCCTCCGGCGGCGTGGCCGGGTCGTCCGCACCCGCGATGACCAGCGTGGGCGCGGTGATCTTCGGCAGCACGTCGAGCAGGTCCATCCGCTCGATCGCGCCGCAGCAGGCCGCGTAGCCCTCGGCCGGGACGGCGGCGATCATCGAGCGCAGGAACGCGGCGCGATCCGGGTGCCGCTCGGCGTAGCCCGGCGTCAGCCAGCGGCTCACGCCGGCCGCGGCCACCGCGCCGGTGCCCTTCTCCCGCACCAGGCGGGCGCGGTCGGCCCACATCTGCGGCGGCCCGAGCTTCGCGGACGTGCAGCAGAGCACCAGGCTCGCGATCCGGTCCGGCGCGTGGGCGCCGAGCCACATGCCCGTCATCGCGCCGAGCGACAGGCCCACGAGGTGCGCTTTCGCGACGCCGAGGTCCTCGAGCAGCGCGAGGAAGTCGAAGCCGAGGTCTTCGAGGTCGTACGGCCCCGGCGGCACCGGCGAAGCGCCGTGCCCGCGCGTGTCGTAGCGGACCACCCGGAAGCCGCGCTCCAGCAGCGGCACCACCTGGGGTTCCCACATCCGGAGGTCGCTGCCGAGCGATCCCCCGAACACCACCACCGGACCGTCTTCGAGCCCTTCGACGATCCGGTGCAGCCGGACGGCACCCACGCCGTCACCTCCGTTCGCGTTCGTCATACCGGGAAGGACGTCACACCCGGAAGAACACCGTCTCGCCCTCGCCTTGGAGGCGCACGTCGAAGCGGTAGCCGTCCTCGGTCTTGGCCGCGATCAAAGTGCCGCGCCGCTCCGCCGGCACCGTCGCCAGCACCGGGTCTCCGGAGTTGTCCTGGTCCTCGAAGTAGATCCGCGTGACGCACCGGTTGAGCAGCCCGCGCGCGAACACCGACACGTCGATGTGGCGGGCCTGCGCGGTGCCGCCCTCGCCGGGAACGACGCCCGGGAGCAGGGTGTGGATCCCGTACGTGCCCTCGGGGGTGGTCGGGCAGCGGCCGAAGCCGCGGAAGTCGCCGGACGCCTCGCCGCGCGGGTCGTCGGGGTGGCGGAACCCGCCGTCGGGGTCGGCCTGCCACGTCTCGATCATCGCGTCCGGGACCGGGTCGCCGTTGCCGTCGCGGACGATGCCGCGGATCCAGAACGCGCCGGGTGTGCCCTCGGGGACGACGTGCGGGCCGTCGGGCCAGGGCAGCCCGATCGACAGGTACGGGCCGACGGTCTGCGAAGGGGTGGGAAGCAGCTTGGTCATTCGTCTTCGTCCTCTTCCTCTTCGAACACCGACGCGTCGCGCCCGCGGAGCACGATGTCGAACTGGAACCCCAGCGCCCACTCCGACTGCGTGATCTCGTGGTCGTAGCGCGAAACCATGCGCTGGCGGGCTTTCTCGTCCGGGATGGAGTTGAAGATCGGGTCCTGGGAGAAGAGCGGGTCGTCCGGGAAGTACATCTGGGTGACCAGCCGCTGCGTGAACGCCGAGCCGAACACCGAGAAGTGGATGTGCGCGGGGCGCCACGCGTTGTCGTGGTTCTTCCACGGGTACGCGCCCGGCTTGATGGTGGTGAAGGTGTAGCGGCCGTCGCTGTCGGTCAGAGCGCGCCCGACGCCGTCGAAGTTCGGGTCGAGCGGTGACGGCCAGCGGTCGCCGGTGTGGCGGTAGCGGCCGCCCGCGTTGGCCTGCCAGATCTCGACGAGGGAGTCGCGCACCGGGCGGCCGTCGCCGTCGAGCAGCCGGCCGGTGACGATGATCCGCTGGCCCTGCGGCTCGCCCGCGTGCTGACGGGTGAGGTCGTTGTCGAACTCGCCGAGACGGCCGGGGCCGAGCAGCGGGCCGGTGACCTCGGTCAGCATCTGCGGGAGCAGCACCAGGTCCTGCTTGGGGTGCCGCAGCGCCGTGGAGCGGTAGCCGGGATAGCCGAGCGGGGGGTGCGTGCCTTCGGGCTCCTCGCCGTAGCGGGGCAGCCTGAATTCGGTCGGAGTAGCCACGTCTTCTCTCCTTTACCGGCCTTCGAGGACGACGGCCAGGCCCTGGCCGACGCCGATGCAGATGGCGGCCAGGCCCCAGCCGCCGCCCCGGCGGTGCAGGTCGTGCGCCAGGGTGCCGAGGATGCGGCCACCGGACGCGCCGAGCGGGTGGCCGATCGCGATCGCGCCGCCGTGGGTGTTCACGATCTCCGGGTCGAGCTTCTTCCAGTCGCGCAGGCAGGCCAGCGACTGCGCGGCGAACGCTTCGTTGAGCTCGACCGCCACCAGGTCGTCCCAGCCGATGCCGGCCCGCTCGAGGGCGATCTCCGCCGCGCGCACCGGGCCGATGCCGAAGACGTCCGGGTCGACGCCCGCCGCGCCACGCCCGGCGATCCGGGCCAGCGGGGTCGCGCCGAGCCGGCTCGCGCTCGCTTCGTCACCGAGCAGGAGCGCCGACGCGCCGTCGTTCAGCGGGGAGGCGTTGCCCGCCGTGACGGTGCCGTTCTCCTTCCGGAAGACCGGCTTCAGCTTGGCCAGCTTCTCGGTGCTGGAGTCCGGGCGGATGCCCTCGTCGCGGGCCAGGTCCACACCTTCGACCGGGACGACCAGGTCGTCATAGAAGCCTTCGTCCCACGCCTTCGCCGCGTTGACGTGGCTGCGGGCGGCGAAAGCGTCCTGCTCGTCGCGGCTGATGCCGTAGCGCTCCGCGAGCAGCTCGGTGGACTCGCCGAGGGAGATCGTCCACTGCGACGGCATCGCCGGGTTGACCATGCGCCAGCCGAGCGCGGTGTTGTAGAGGGTCTGGTTGCCGGCGGGGAAGGCCTTCTCCGGCTTCGGCATGACCAGCGGCGAGCGGGTCATGGACTCGACGCCGCCGGCGACCACCAGCGAGGCGTCGCCGACCTGGATCGCGCGGCTGGCCTGCATCACCGCGTCGAGGCCGGAGCCGCAGAGGCGGTTGACGGTGCTGCCGGGAACGCTCGTGGGCCAGCCCGCCAGGAGGGCGGCCATCCGGGCGACGTTGCGGTTGTCCTCGCCCGCGCCGTTCGCGTCGCCGAGGGTCACCTCGTCCACTGTGGACGGATCGAGGTCGTTGCGCGCCGCGAGGGCCTTGAGGACGCCCGCGGCCAGGTCGTCCGGGCGGACGCCGGCCAGTGCGCCGCCGTAGCGGCCGAACGGGGTGCGGATCGCGTCGAGGACGTAGACGTCGGTCATGCGTTCGCCTTCCGGGTCGGCGGCGCGGGGGTCGCCGGAGTGGTGGGGTGGAGACGGTTCGGTGCGGTTGCGAGAGCCGCGCGCGGGGCGGCGATCACCGGCTCACCTTGCCACGGCGGAGGTGGTGGGCGCGCGCGGCGACGGAGAACTCGAATGCCGTCACGCCTTCTCCAGCTCTCGCAGGAGGGTGAGCTCCTGCTCCGTCGGGGCGGGGGTAATCTTCAGGTCTTCCGCGACCTTCAGCTTCCACCCCGTGGCCGCGATCGCCTGCTCGAGCTCCACGCCGGGGTGGAGCTCGGTGAGGGTCAGCTCGGCGGTCTCCGGGTCGGGACGCATCAGGCCGAGATCCGTCACGACCAGCGTCGGGCCCTGCCCCGGGAGACCGAGCTTTTCGCGGTCGCCCTTGCCGGAGCCGTGGCCGAACGACGTGACGAAGTCGACCTTCTCCACGAACGCCCGGGGGCTCTGGCGGAGCACGATGAACACCTCGCCGCACGACGCCGCGATCTCCGGGGCGCCGCCCGCACCCGGGAGGCGGACCTTCGGGTCGTGGTAGTCCGAGCCGATCACGGTCGTGTTGATGTTGCCGAACTTGTCGAGCTGGGCGGCACCGAGGAAACCGACGTCGATGCGGCCGGGCTGGAGCCAGTAGTTGAACACCTCGGGCACGCTGACCACCGCGTCCGCGGTGTCGGCCAGCTCGCCGTCGCCGATCGAAAGCGGGAGGCGCGACGGCTTCGCGCCCAGACAGCCCGATTCGTAGATCAGTGTGAGGTTCGGGGCGTGCGCGCGGCGGGCCAGGTTCGCCGCCTTGGAGGGCAGGCCGATGCCGACGAAGCAGGACATGCCGTCGCCGAGGGCGCGGGCCGCCGCGACGCTCATCATCTCGTCGGCGGTGTACTCCGTGCTCATGCGGTTGCCTCCGCGGTGCGGGTGTCGGCGATGCCGGGGTGAGGTGCCGGAGCCGGGCTCCAGCCGGTGGGCGCCGCCCCGGGGAAGGAGGCGGCGACCACCGGCCTCGAGGGAGAGCCGGGCGCGTGCGGATGGGGACGACGGGTGGGGGTCATGCCTTCACCCCGGTCAGCTCGTTCAGCCACTTCGTGAACTCCTCGCGATCGCGGCCCACCTCGTCCCACGCCTGGTACGCCGAGTTGTCGCGCTCGTAGTACCCGGCCGCGTACGACGGCTTCGCGCCGCCCGGCACCTCGGCCACCGCGGTGACCACCCAGGACGGCAGGATCACCGCGCCCGGGCGGGGCTCCAGCTCGTCGACGATCTCCTCGACCGTGACGATCGAGCGCTTCGCCGCCAGGACCGCTTCCTTCTGGACGCCGGTGATGCCCCACATCTGGACGTTGCCGGCCCGGTCGGCGCGCTGGGCGTGGACGATCGTGACGTCCGGGTTCAGCGCCGGGACCGCGGTGAGGCGCTCACCGGTGAACGGGCACGTAATGGGCTTGATCGTGTCGGTCTGGGCCGGGAGATCCGTGCCCGTGTAGCCGCGCAGCACCGCGAACGGCAGGCCGGACGCGCCGGCGACGTACCGGTTCGCCATGCCGGCGTGGCTGTGCTCCTCGATCTCCAGCGGCACCGGCCAGTCGTGCTGGACGGCGTCGCGGAAGCGGTGCAATGAGCCGACGCCGGGGTTGCCGCCCCAGGAGAAGATCAGCTTGCTGGCGCAGCCCGCGCCGATCAGCTGGTCGTAGACGATGTCCGGGGTCATCCGCACCAGCGTGAGACCCCGCCGGCCCTGCCGGATGATCTCCTGCCCGGCCGCGACCGGGATGAGGTGCGTGAAGCCCTCGAGCGCGACGGTGTCGCCGTCGTGCACCAGCCGGCCGACGGCCTCCTCCAGTGACAGCAGCTCTGCCATCTCACTCCTCTGCATCCGTTCGCATGACGCACACTCGTTCTGCAACCGAACATAGCACGACCATCGGGCCCCGGACCAGACGTCTTCCGCCCAATGGATGACGCAGGCACGACGAAGGGACTTTCCTCGCGTGCGCGGCGAGGAAAGTCCCCTTCGAAGGAAGAACGTCAGCCGATCCGGACCAGGCGGGAGCCGTGCGGCGGCACCGAAGAAGCCGTCCACGAGCCCCGGAACCGCCCGAGGTCCGTCCGCGCGACGAGGTCACGCACCGGCCGCGCGCCCGGCATTCCGAGGTCCACCGTGATGTCGGCGGGCGTCGAGCCGAGGTTGTAGACGGCCGCGTACGTCCGGCCGTCCGGCGCGCGCTTCTTCCACACCTGGAGGTTCCCGCCGGTCACCTGCGTCGCGTACGTCCCCGACTGGTCGACGCGGATGACCTCGGGATTCGTCAGGATGGACACGGCGGACGAGTCCAGGAAGTAGATGTCGCCCCCGACGTACAGCGGGGACGACGCCATCGACCAGAACGTCATCACGCTCTGCCGCTCGACGTCGGAGATGCCGTCCTGGATGCCGGACCCCGTGTTGTTGCTGATCGGCATCGAGTCCAGGTCGGGCCGGTACTGCGGGCCGAAGACGCCCTGCCAGCCCGGCAGGTCGGCCCACCGCGCCTTCACCGAGCTGTCCCACGTGGACACGGTGTCGCAGTAGCACTCGACGTCCGTGTCGATCCGCACGCTGTTGGCGTAGGGAGCGAGAGAAGGCCCGATGGACCGCGGCACCGGCCACGCGCTCGCCGTCAGCCACATCGGCCGCCGCGAGTGGTCGATCGCCCTGGACCAAGCCGCGATGTCCGGGACGTTGTCGGCCGTCGTGCCGTCGACCTTGACGAAGTCGACCCCCCAGGACGCGAAGCGGGCCACGATCGAGTCGTAGTACTTCTGCGCGCACGGGTTCCCGAAGTCGACCTTCCAGTTGCCGCCCCAGCCGTTGGACGGCGTCAGCGGCCGGTAGGCGATGTCCTGCGCGTGGCACGAGGTCCCGAGGATGGGCGCGTTCTTGTCGTAGACCTCCTTCTCCAGCCCGGTCACCGCGTACAGGCCGAGCTTCAGCCCGAGCCCGTGCACGTAGGAAGCCAACGCGGGGATCCCGGACGGGAACCTGCCCGGGTCCGGCGTCGGGATGCCGTTGACGTCGGTGTGGAACACCCACGACTGGTCCGCGTTCCAGCCGGAGTCGATGTTGACGTTGGTGTAGCCCGCGGACTTGAGCTTCGAAGCCATGGCCGAAGCCGCGTCGCGGACGTGTGACTCGTTCAGCCACGAAGTGCCGTAACCCGCGCGGGTCGACGACTCGAGGCTCCAGCTGCTCCAGCCCATGAACGGCCGGACGAACGGCGTCCGCGCGTCGGCGACGGGCACCAGGAAGGCAAGAAATCCGAGCATGGCGAAGAAAACGGAAAGGAGGCGCTTCACTGAACACTCCTCGATAGGGGGACCTACTCCTTGAGCCCGCTCGCGGCGATCCCGCTGACGATGAACCGCTGGGCGACCAGGAACATCGCGACCAGCGGCGCGATGGTGACCAGAGCGCCGGCGAACAGCGCCGGCAGGTTGACCGACTGCGCGGTCAGGAACGTCGAAAGCGCGATCTGCGCGGTCCACGACGACGGGTCCTGCCCGATCACCAGCGGCCACAGGAACGCGTTCCAGCTTTCGATGAACATCAGCGCGCCGAGCGACGCGATCATGCTCCCCGAGTTCGGCAGCACGAGCCGCCGGTAGACGCCGAGGTAACCGAGCCCGTCGAGCCGGCCCGCCTCTTCGATCTCGGCGGGGAACCGCAGGTAGAAGTTGCGGAAGAGGATCACGGTGAACGCGCTGAACAGGTTCGGCGCGATGATCCCCCACTCCGTGTTGACCCCGCCCATTGACCCGACGACGACGAACGTCGGCACGAACGTCACCGACTGCGGGATCATCAGCGTGACCAGCACGTACGTGAACACCGCACGCCGTCCGGGCACGTTGATCCGGGCCAGCGCGTACCCCGCCATCGAGCCGAACAGCGTGCCGACCGGCGCGGTGACGACCGCGACCAGGAACGAGTTCCAGAGCGAGTGCGCCATCGGCACCGACGCGTCGGCGAACAGGTCGCCGAAGTTGACCCACGACAGCGGGTCCGGCAGCCACGACCAGTCCGGCGAGCTGACCTGCTGCCGCGTCATCAGCGCATTGCGCAGCATGATGTAGAACGGCAGCAGGAAGATCAGCGACAGCACCGAAGCCAAGACGTACTTCGGCGCTTTGCGGGACACCGGGAGGACGGCCATCAGTCCTTCTTCCCGAAGCCGACGAACCGGCCCTGCAGCAGGGTGATCACGACGATGAGCACGGTCAGCAGGAACGAGCCCGCCGAACCGACGCCGTAGTTCTGGTCGCCGAGCGCGGAGTCGTACAGATAAACGAGGGGCGGCTTCACCGGTGCGGTCGCCGTGCCGGAAAGCCCCGTGCCGAAGAGGTTGTAGAACTCGTCGAACGCCTGGAACGCCGCGATGAGGATGAGCAGCAGCACCGCCACCGACGTGTTCCGCAGCTGAGGCAGCGTGATGTACCGGAACGCCTGCCACTTCGTCGTGCCGTCGAGTTCGCCGGCTTCGTACAGCGACGGCGAGATCGCCTGCAGCCCGGCCAGGAACAGGATCATGTACAGCCCGACCTGCAGCCACAGCCGCAGCGTCACCACCGCGACCCAGTACACCGGCGGGCTCGTCTCCGACAGCCACGGCACCGGGTCGGCGCCGAACAGCCCGCCGAGGACGTTCGCGACGCCTGAGGGCAGCCCGTTGAACAGCGCCATCTTCCACACCAGCGCCGCGACGACGTACGACACCGCCGCCGGGATGAGGAAGATCGTCCGGAAGAACGCCTTGCCGCGCTTGATGCTGTTGATCAGCACCGCGAGACCGAGCGACGCCACGAAGGTGATCGGCACGATGACCACGGTGAAGAGCGCGATCGTCGCCAGCGACGTCAGGAAGGCGTCGTCGCCGAGCAGGAACGCGTAGTTGTCGAAGCCGATCCAGTGCCCGAGGGTGATCGTGCCGCGGGCGTCGTTGAAGCTGAGCAGGAAGCTCCACGCGATCGCGACGTACTTGAACAGTCCCAGCCCGATCACCACGGGCCCGGTCAGCACCGCGAACGCGCCGATCGCGCGCCAGTCGCGGCGACGGCGGCGTTTCTCGGGCGCCACCGTGACCGGCGGAGCCTCCAGCACGGCCGTCATCAGGCCAGCTGCTTGTCGACTTCGGCCTGAGCCTTCTTCGCCGCGTCGCCGAGTTCGGCGGCCGGGTCGGCCTGCCCGTTCGCGATCTTCGTCGCGGCCTGCAGGAACAGCGTCGCCGACGCCTTGTTCCACAGGCCCGAGTAGGACTTGCCGTTCTGCTGCGAGATCGTGACGGCGTCCTTCGCCGGGCCGCTGGAGAACTCGGTGGTCTGCGCGGCGACCGGCTTGCGCGCCGGGATGTGGAAGCCGTACTTGACGCACCAGTCCTTCTGGAGGTCGGCGTTCTTGATCCACAGCCAGTCGATGAACTGCTTCACCGCATCCGGATGAGCAGACTTCGCGTTGGCCAGCTGGTACCAGCCGCCGACCCGCGCGACCTGCTTGCCGGCGTCGCCGAACTTCGGCCACGCGACGACGCCGAAGTCGTCACCCAGCGCCTTCTTGATGTCCGGCAGCGACCAGAGGCCGCCCCACTGCATCGCGGTGGCGCCGTTGGCGAACGCGCCGGGGTCGGACCAGTCGGTCGGGTAGCCCTGGAGCAGGCCGCCGGTGTCGTGCAGCTGCTTGAGCCCGGCGATCGCGGCGACGGCCTCGGGCGAGGCGAAGGCGACCTTCTTGCCGCTGCTGTCGAAGAAGTCCGCACCGGACGACCAGAGCAGCAGCGTCGCGGCCTCGCCGACGCCGTCGGTGCCGACGTAAAGGCCCTTCTGCTTGCCCGTGTTCAGCTTCCGGGTCGCTTCCAGGAGCTCGGCGAACGTCTGCGGCGGCTGCACACCCGCGGCCTGCAGCGCGGACTTGCGGTAGTACAGCATCATGACGTCGTCGATCATCTTGACGCCGTAGATCTTGCCGTCGACGGTCACGGTGTCCAGCGCGGCCGGGCTGAAGTCGGCCTTGGCCGGGGCGATGACGTCGTCGAGCGGTGCGAGCAGGCCGTTCTTGACGTTCTGGTACCGGAAGTCGCCGAGTTCGAAGAGGTCCGGTGCCTGCGCGGTGAGCATCGCGGAGTTGAGCTTGGTCTCGTAGTCGCCGGCGATCCAGCTGACGTTGATCGCGATGTCCGGGTGGGCCTTGGTGAACTCCTGCGCGTACCGCTGGACGGCTTGCTGTGTCCCGGATTCGCCGTACGCGTGGTACCACTGCTGCAGCGTGACCTTGGCGCCGGAAGCGGCGCCCGCGTTCTTGTTCAGCGGATCGCTCGTGCAGCCCGCGAGTGCGGCGCCACCGGCGAAGAGGACGGAACCGACCAGGAAGCTTCGGCGATTCATGGGGCTCACAAGGGACTCCTTAGACGCTCTCGGCGACGAAAAGACTTTGGATGGCGACGGCGGCCGCGCCCCGCGCCCACTCCTCGAACGGCAGGGGCCGGATCACCAGGCCGCAGCGGGCGGCACTGCCGAACGCCTGGACCGCGAAGGTCCGGCGGATCTGCTCCTCGAACAGGTCGTAGGTGGCGACGCCCTCGCCGGAGACCACGACCCGCTCCGGGCCGAACAGGTTGACCAGCGCGGCCAGGCCGAGCCCGATCGCGTGGCCGGCCCCGGCGAACACCTCGCGCAGCGGTTCGTCGCCGCCCCGGGCGCGGGCCACGGCGTCTTCCATGTCCAGCGCGGGTTCTCCGGAGACCTCGCGAGCCCGCGTCAAAATCGCTTCGGTGGAGGCGATCGCCTCGACGCAGCCCCGGCCGCCGCAGTGGCACGGCGGTCCGCCGTCGGCGACCGGGACGTGCCCGATCTCGCCCGCGACGCCGTGCGCGCCGCGGACCAGGTCGCCGTTCACCACGAGCGCGCTGCCGATCCCGGTTCCCACCGTGACCAGCGCGAACGACGACGCGCCGACGCCTTCGCCGAACCACTGCTCGGCGACGGCCAGGGCCTTGACGTCGTTCTCCAGCGTCACGGTCAGACCGGTCGCTTCTCCCAAGAGTGAAGCCAGGGGCACGTCCCGCCAGCCGAGGAACGGCGAGTACCGGACGACGCCGGACGCGCGGTCGACGTCGCCGGACACCGCGACGCCCAGGCAGTAGGCGCGCTCGCGGAGGTTGCTCGTGCCGTCCGGGGTCGGGCCGGCCAGCAGCTCGCCGACGAGGTCGGCCAGCGCGCGGACGACGTGGCCGACGTCGTGGCTCTTCAGCGCGTGGTGGGCGCTGGCCCGGACGTCGGCGCGCAGGTCGGTGACCACCCCGATCAGGTCGTCGCCGGTGATCTTGACGCCGACGAAGTACTCGCGGTCGGGCCGGATGGCCAGGGGGTTCGCGGGGCGCCCGGCGCCGGGGCCCGTGCGGCCTTCGGAGGCGAGCTCTTCGAGGTAACCGGCTTCGATGAACGGCCGGGCCGCCTTGGTGACCGCGGCCGACGACAGACCCGTACGCCGGGCGACGTCGACGCGGGAGACCGGCCCCTCGGTCAGGACCGTGGTGAACACGGTCGCTGCCGCGGGACTGGTGATCGGCGCCCTTGCCGGTGCACTGCGAGGCATGGCCGGAAGGGTAGGCAGGATTAATTAACTTCGTCAAGAATTTATTTTTTGGCTGGTCCTGCCTACGCTCGGGATCATGTCGCTCGTCGAACACGACCCCGCGCACCGGCTCTGGCTGCTGCACACCCCCGACAGCTCGTACGCGTTCCGGCTCGACGCCGACGACCGGCCGCGGCACGTCCACTGGGGCCCGCCGCTGACCTTGGCGCAGGCCACGCAGGTCGCCGCGCGCCGCAACCCGGCCGACAGCAGCTTCGACGAGCCGGGTGACGAGCGGCAGGAACTGCCGGCCGAAGGCGGCGCCTTCTTCGGCGTCGCGGCGCTGGCCGTGAGGTACGAAGACGGGACGTCGGCGCTCGAGTGGCGTTACGACGGCTTCGCGATCGAAGACGACGCGCTCGTCGTCCGGCTCGCCGACCGGCACTACCCCCTCGAACTCTCGCTGCACTACCGCGCCCGCGGCGAGGTGATCGAGCGCTGGACGTCGTTGCGCAACACCGGCGACGTCCCGATTTCCCTGCTGCGCACGGATTCCGCGTCGTGGACGCTCCCCCGGCGCGCCGGCGCGCGGCTCACCCGGACGTCCGGCGCGTGGAGCGCCGAATACGGTGTGCTGCGCGAACCGCTGCCGGTCGGCGAAACCACGCTGACCAGCCGTCGCGGCGTCTCCAGCCACCAGGTCAACCCCTGGGTGATGCTCGACGCGGGCGACGCGACCGAGACGTCGGGCGAGGTGTGGTCGACCGCGCTGGCGTGGAGCGGGAGCTGGCGGATCACCGTCGAGCACACGCACACCGGCCGCGTCACGTGGACCGGCGGCTTCGGCCACGAGCACGTCGGCTGGCGGCTGCTGCGCGGCGAGACGTGGGAGACGCCCGTGTTCGCCGGGCTGTATGCGGCCGACGGCTTCGGCGGCACGAGCCGGCGGTGGCACGCCTACGTCCGCGAGTTCGTCCAACCGCACCCCGAAGAGCTGCGGCCGATCGTCTACAACTCCTGGGAGGCGACCGGCTGGGACGTCGACGAAGCCACCGAAACCTCCCTCGCCGAAGCCGCGGCGAAGCTCGGGACCGAGCTGTTCGTCATGGACGACGGCTGGTTCGGCGCCCGCACCGGCGACACCGCCGGGCTCGGCGACTGGACCGCCAACGCCGAGCGCTTCCCGGCCGGCTTGCAGCCCCTCGTCGACGCCGTCCACGCCCGGGGCATGAAGTTCGGGCTGTGGGTCGAGCCGGAGATGGTCAACCCGGACAGCGAGCTTTATCGCGCGCACCCGGACTGGGTGCTGCACATGGCGAACCGGTCACGCACCACGCTGCGCAACCAGCTCGTGCTGAACTTCGCGCGCGCCGACGTCGCGGACTGGGCGCACGAGTGGCTCGACCGCCTGGTCGGCGAGCACGGCATCGACTACCTCAAGTGGGACATGAACCGCGCGTTCACCGAGGCCGGCTGGCCCGCGGCGGGCGAGGACGCGGGACGGCTCTGGGTCGAGCACGTCCGCGCGGTGCACACCATCTTGGACCGGCTGCGCGCCGACCACCCCGCGCTGCGGATCCAGGGCTGCGCGGGCGGCGGCGGGCGCACCGACCTCGGAATCCTCGCGCGCACCGACGAGATCTGGGCGTCCGACAACACCGACGCCGCCGATCGGATCAGCATCCAGCACGGCTACGGCCAGCTCTACCCCGCCGGCACGATGTCGGCCTGGGTCACCGACAGCCCGAACCCGACCACCGGCCGCGAGGCGCCGCTGAGCTTCCGGTTCCACGTCGCGATGGCGGGTGTGCTCGGCCTGGGCGGCGACCTGCCGCGCTGGAGCGCCGCCGAGCTTTCCGAGGCCGCCGGCCTCGTGGCGCTGTACAAGAAGATCCGGCCCGTGGTGCAGCACGGCGAGCTGTACCGGCTGACCGACCCGGCGACGTCGGCGCTGACCGCGGTGCAGTACGTGCTGGACGCCGAGGTCGTGGTCTTCTTCTGGCGGCGGCCCGCGGAGTTCGCGCGCCCGGTCACGCCGCCGCGGCTCGCGGGGCTGGACCCGGCGGGGCGGTACCGCGACTCCGGCGGCGTCGTGCACGACGGCGCGGTGCTGCTGAGCCACGGCCTCGACGTCGACCTGCCTGGGAGCGGGTACGCGAGCGCGGTGGTGCGGCTGACCAGGGTCTGATTACCCACGCCGATCGGCGTGACCGGCACGGGTGAGCCGCATTGACTTTTCACCGGACGTGAGTCGAATGTGAAAGTCCTTCACTTCGCTCGCCAACGGAGGCAGCATGCGCAAGCGCCTGTCCGCTCTGCTCGTCGTGCCCGCGCTCGCCATGCTCGCCTTCGCCGCTCCGGCGTCGGCGAGCGCGGGCTACCACGAATACGTCGCCCTGGGTGACTCGTGGACCGCCGACGTCTTCGTCACCTTCCCGCCCACCACCGAGTTCACCCCGCTCGACTGCGCACAGTCCACTTCGGACTATCCGCACGAGGTGGCCGGCGCGCTGGGCGTCGAAACGTTCCGCGACGCCAGCTGCGGCGGCGCGACGACGACCGACTTCACGCAGCCGCAGAAGCTGCCGCTGGGCGGCACGAACCCGCCGCAGTTCGACCGGCTCACGGCCACCACTGACCTGGTCACCGTCGGGATCGGCGGCAACGACATCGGGCTCGCTTCGGCCGTGACCAAGTGCCTCAACCTGCTGCCGGTGAGCACGTGCAAGGCGAAGTTCACCGCGGGTGGCGTCGACCAGCTGGAAAACGCGGTCACGGCGAGCGAACCGAAGGTCGCCAACGCGCTGCGGCAGATCCACGAACGCTCACCGCAGGCACGGGTCCTGCTGGTGAACTACCTCGCCGGGCTGCCCGCGAGCGGGAAGGGGTGCTGGCCGGTGATCCCGATCGCCGACGGCGACGTCGCCTACCTGCAGGCGAAGTTCCTCTCGATGAACGCCATGCTGGCGCGGGTCGCCGCGGCCGACGACGCCGAACTCGTCGACACCTACACCCCGACCGTCGGGCACGACGCGTGCCAGGCGCCCACCGTGCGCTACGCCGAAGGCCTGCTCCCGATCTCCGCGAGCAACCCGCTGCTCCTCGCGTTCCCCTTCCACCCCAACGGCGCCGGAGCCGCCGCGCAGTCGGAGATCGTCCTCGCCGCGGTCCAGCGAGGCTGAATTGTCGGTCCCGTGAACTAGGCTGTCGGGGTGCCCAAGATCGCGGTGACCCGATGGATTCCCGACGACGCGGTGAAGGTCCTGGCCGAGGCGGGCGACGTGGTGGTGTCGCCCGCCGACCGTCCGCTGACGGCCGGGGAACTGCACGAGTTCGTCTCCGGCGCTTCGGCCGTCGTCGGGATGCTGCACGACCGGCTCGACGGCGCGCTCGCCGACGCTGCCGGGCCCGGGCTGAAGGTGGTCGCGAACGTCGCCGTCGGCTACGACAACGTCGACGTCCCGGCGCTGGCTTCCCGCGGGGTCGTCGTCACGAACACGCCAGGAGTGCTGACCGACGCGACCGCCGACCTCGCGTTCGGCCTGCTGCTCGCCGTCACGCGGCGGATCGGCGAAGGGGAACGGCTGCTGCGCTCGCGCACGCCGTGGTCGTTCCACCTCGGCTTCCTGCTCGGCTCGGGCCTGCAGGGCAAGACGCTCGGCATCGTCGGGTACGGGCAGATCGGCCGGGCGGTGGCGAAACGCGCCGAGGCGTTCGGCATGGACATCATCCACTCGGGACGGTCGAAGCAGGGTTCCGTTTCCTTCGAGGAACTCCTGGCGCGCGCGGACGTCGTCTCGCTGCACTGCCCGCTGACCCCCGAGACGCGGCACCTCATCGACGCGGCCGCGTTGCGCGCCATGAAACCCGGCGCCTACCTGGTGAACACGACACGCGGCCCGGTCGTCGACGAAGCCGCGCTGGCGGACGCGCTCGAAGCCGGAGAGATCGCCGGCGCCGCGCTGGACGTGTTCGAGCACGAGCCCGACGTCGAACCGCGGCTGCTCGGCCGCGACGACGTCGTGCTGAGCCCGCACCTCGGGTCCGCCACGGTCGAGACCCGCACGGCGATGGCCGTGCTGGCGGCCCGCAACGTCGCGGCGGTGCTCGCCGGGCGTCCCCCGCTGACGGAGGTGAAGCCGTGACCCGGATCGTCATCGCACCCGACAAGTTCAAGGGCAGTCTCACCGCGGTCGAGGCCGCCGAGGCCATCGCGCTCGGCGTCCGGGACGCGTTGCCGGACGCCGAGATCGTCTCGTGCCCGGTCGCCGACGGTGGCGAAGGCACCCTGGACGTCCTCGAAGCGGCGGGCGCGCGGATCGTCCGGCTGACCGTTCGCGGGCCGCTCGAAGACGCGGTCCAGGCTTCCTATGCGGTGCTGGACGGCACGGCGTACATCGAATCGGCGCGCGCGTGCGGGATCGAATTCGTCCAGCCCAGCCCGGAAACCGCGCTGGGCGCGCACACCTGGGGCGTCGGAGAACTGCTCTCGGACGCGTTGATCCACGGCGCTCGCCGCCTCGTCCTGACGGTCGGCGGCACGGCCAGCACCGACGGCGGGGCCGGGATGCTCAGTGCGCTCGGGGCCGGGGTGCTGGACGCGTTCGGCGCGCCGGTCGGCCTGGGCGGCGGGACGCTTTCGCGGGTCGCGTCGACCGAGCTGACGCCGGTGCGGGAACGTCTCGACGGGGTCAGCGTCGCCGTCGCCACCGACGTCACGAACCCGTTGCTGGGCCCGGACGGCGCCGCGGCGGTGTTCGGGCCGCAGAAGGGCGCGGGGCCGGCGGAGGTGACGTTGCTCGACGAAGCGCTGGGCCGGTGGGCGCACGCGCTGCAGGTCGGGGGCGCTCCGGACGTCTCGCGGATCCCGGGCGCGGGTGCCGGCGGCGGGGTCGCGGCGGGCGCGATCGCCCTCGGCGGGATCGTCGAATCCGGGTTCGACCTCATCGCCGGGCTGACCGGCGTCGATCAGGCCCTGGAAGGCGCCGATCTCGTCATCACCGGGGAGGGTTCGCTCGACGAGCAGAGCCTGAACGGCAAGGCGCCCGCCGGGATCGCGGACCGGGCACGGCCGTGCGGGGTTCCGCTGCTGGCGCTGGCCGGGCGGATCCAGCTCGATGCCGCCGGGCTGGCGCGGCTGGGAGTGGTGGGGAGCAGCGCGCTGATCGACCACGCTCCGTCGGTCGAGCACGCGCAGGCGAATGCGGCGGAACTGCTGCGGGTGCGCGCCGCGGTGCTGGTCAGCGAGTGGGCGGCCCGCTAGCGAACGGACCTCCCGCACCGCTGCGAAAGGCCCGTCCGCCGTGGTCAGCTCGTGTGCTGCGGCAGCACGGCGAAGGCGACTCCGCCGGCTTCGTCCTCTTGGACGTCGAGCACCTTGTCGTCGAGCAACGCCGCGGCCTGCGGTTCCAGGAAGACCTTCGGGCCTTCCTCGGCACCCAGCACGCTGTCGCCCGCCGCGGGCTCGGGGGCGACGGACAGCGCCAGCTGGGCGCTTTCGCCGTCGGCGTTCTGGACCGCCAGGCGGAGCCCGGCGTCACCCTCCCCCTGGCTGGTCAGTGCGGTGATCGCCTCGGCGGCGGCTTCGGTCACGGTCAGCATCTTCGGCCTTCCCTTCGTCGCGGTCCGGTGCACTGGGGCCCCACGCTAGGGGCGTCCGTTCGGCCGTGCAGTCTGAGCGGATCAGCCCTGCCGCGCCTCACGGATGGCGTCCGCCACGGACCCGCCCGCGTAGTCCGCCTCTTCGCGCGGATCGGAGTTTGAGTGGCGGTGCGGCACCTCGTCGGCCGGGGCCACCTGCTCGAAGTCGGCCGGCGCGTCCTCGACGGTTTCGTCGAGCTGGTCGGCCGGGGTCACCGCGAGCGGGCGCTCCGGGACCGGCTCCGACTCGGTGTCCGGCACCTCTTCGGCGAGGCGCTGGTCCATCGGCTCGCCTTCGCGGACTTCTCTGGGCGTGGTGCCGAAGCGGTCGGCGGCGCTCCAGTGCTCGGGCGGCTCGATGCCCTCTTCGAGGGGGTCGACGCGCAGCTCGTCCTCGTCCAGCGCCTCGCTGGGGTCGAGGCTTTCCGGTTCGGCCGCGTCACGGTCACTCACGGGTTTCTCCAGGCGCGTAGGCAGTAGTCATCGCCGGTGACCTACCCGAGGCGACAGGGACCGAAACCGCGGCGGTGTCACCGGGATCACAATTCTTCAACTGGTTTAACATATTCACAAGTTTGTGAACGCGGGGTAGGTTCGGATCATGGCCACCACCAGGTGCGCACCGGGACACCGGCTGCTCGCCACCGACCCCGACCGGCACCACGAGCTCGGCACGCACGCCGCGTGGTACGTCGTGGCCGGCGTGGTGACGACGGGCGTGCAGGCCGTTCTGTTCCTCCTGCTGCACGACGAGCTCGGCTCCCAGGTGGCGAACCTGGTCGCGATCGCGCTGACCACGGTCGGGAACACCGAGTTCCACCGCCGCGTCACCTTCGCCGGACGGCCCAGCAACGCCGGGAAGCGGCACCTGCAGGACCTGCTGACGTTCGCCTTCTACGCCGGGTACGGCTCGGCCGTCCTGGCGATCCTCGACGCGGTCGTCGACCGGCCGACGTCGTGGGAGGAGACCGGCACGCTGCTGCTGGCCAGCCTGGTCGGCGGGTTCGTGCGGTTCGCGGTGCTGCGCTGGTGGGTGTTCGCGCACCGCGCCGAAAGGGCTGCGGCGGCCCACAGCGGCTAGCGTCTGGAGGCGTGGCCTCGGAAGACATCACGCCCCACGAGGGCGGCAGTGAACCGGACTATCGCTTCACGCTGGCCAACGAGCGGACGTTCCTCGCGTGGATCCGGACGGCGCTGGGTCTACTGGCGGGCGGGGTCGCGGTGCACCAGCTGGTCCCCGCCCCGGCGGCGGCGAGCGCGGTGCTCGCCGGGCTGTGCGTGGTACTGGCGGCGGCGTTGGCCGCGACGGCCTATCCGCGGTGGCGCCGGGTGCAGATCGCGATGCGGGCCGGGCAGCCGTTGCCGCGAAGCTGGACGATAGTGGCGCTGACGGGCGGCCTGCTGGCACTGACCGTGGCGGCGGCGGTGTTGCTGGTGCTGTCGTGAGCCGGCGGCACGTGGCGATCGCGCCGCCGCGCAGGCCCGGCCGACAGCGGTCCGAAGTCTCCCGGCCACGTGCCACTCGGACCACACCGATCCGACACCCGCACCAGCCGCACCGGGCCATCCGGGTGCAGCCCAGCGTGAACCTTCACCACTGCCCCGGCACCACCCGAGCCGAACCGGATCCGCACGCTCGGCCACGCAGCGCACACACCGTCCAGCCGTCCGAACATCCCCGCCGAGCCTTGCCGACCGCCGTTCGCGCCATTCGGCCCAGCGCCGCCCAACCTCGGCTCGCCCCCCGAATACCGCCACTTCGCGATTATCGCGACGTCAGAAGTACCGTCATCCTTCTGCGGGTAATCCCATGACCGCCCCCGATGGCGCTCAGGCGGAGCGCACCGGGCTCGCCTGGCGGCGGACCGCCCTCGCCTCCGCCGCCTGCACCGTACTTCTCCTGCACTCCGCCGCCCAGCGCCATTGGGGTGTCTCCCTGGTCCCCGCACTGCTCGCCGCGGTGACATCCGCCCTGCTGGCAGCCGTGGGCGTGCGCCGCGAACGGGCGCTGCGGATCGCCCGGCCGGTCGTGATGAGCCCCGTCCTGCCCGCCATCGCGTCGCTCGCCGTGACCGTGACTGCCACTTCCGTGGCGGTCCTCCACTGACGAGTGAAGTCGGCACATCCTGAAACCGATTAATCGCAATGTGCGGGGCCTGGTCGCGGTAACATCACGACCACTGCTGCTAACGGGGTATTGGTACTTGAAATCTGGACTGATGTGCCACCACATGCTTACGATTACCCAGCGTCGCACGGAACGCAGATAAGACCGGGTCTCCCGGAGTATCTTGCGATCAGAACGTCACAGAGAGTTGACCCCCCGGCAGCGACGGTCGAGGGTCGGCCGGGGAGACGACTCATGACTGCACCGCCGAGGACCACCGAGCAATCCGCCAGCGACGTCCGCGATTATCGGACCCCGGAGTCATTGCCGCGGCCCGGTGGACGCCTCACCAAGGAGGACCTCGACCCGCTCGTCAAGGACGCGGGCGAGGGCAACCCGGCCGCCATCCACAACCTGCTCCAGATGATCGAGCCGGTCGTGGTGCGGTACTGCCGGGCCCGGATGGGGGGCCGCGACCTCTCCTACCTGTCGGCCGACGACGTCGCCCAGGAGGTCTGCCTCGCGGTGTTGAAGGCCCTTCCGGATTATCAGGACCGCGGCGGCTCCTTCCTCTACCTCGTCCACGCGATCGCGGCCAACAAGGTCGCCGACGCCTACCGCGCCGTCGCCCGCGACCGCTCCGAGCCCGTCCCCGAGCTCCCGGAACGCCCGCTCGCCGGCGGCAACGAGCCCGAGACCCACGCGCTGCACCTCGACCTCGGCGCCCGCCTCGGCCGGCTGCTCGCCTCGCTGCCGCGCGTGCAGCAGGAAATCCTGACCCTGCGCATCGCCGTCGGCTTCTCGGCGCAGGAGACCGCCGAAGCGCTCGGGATTTCCGCGGGCAACGTCCGCGTCACGCAGCACCGCGCGCTGACCCGGCTGCGCGGCATGATCCACGACGACGAGTTCTGACAGACCACCCCAGCGGCGGGCGGGGACACCTCTTTTACCCCCTGGAAGAGGTCTCCCCGCTCGCATCCAAGCCGTAGCAGCGGCGGGCGTTGTGCTCGAACACGCCCAGCCGCTCGGCATCCGAAAGCCCGCCGGTCAGCGCGATCGCCGCGTCCAGGACCAGCTCATAAGACGCGGCCAGCTCGCAGACCGGCCAGTCCGAACCGAACACCAGCCGCGACGGGCCGAAGACGTCCAGCACGTGGTCGACGTACCGGCGCAGGTGCCCGACCTCCCAGCCCGTCCAGTCCGCCTCCGTGACCAGCCCGGAGAGCTTGCACACGACGTTCTCCCGCGCGGCCAGCGCCGCCACCCCGGACGCCCAGGGCTCCCACTCCCCCGCCGCGATCGGGGGCTTCGCCGCGTGGTCCAGCACCAGCCGCAGCTCCGGCAACCGCAACGCCAGCTCGGTGGCCGCGGGCAGCTGCGCCGGGCGCACCAGCAGGTCGTACGCGAGCCCGGCCGACGCCACCGCGCTCAGCCCGGCGACGATGCCGGGCCGCAGCAGCCAGTCGTCGTCCGGCTCCGCCTCCACCTGGTGGCGGATCCCCACCAGCGGACCTTGCTCACGCAGTGCGGCCAAACGGTCCACGACATCCGGAGCCGCCAGGTCCACCCAGCCGACGACGCCCGCGATCACCGGCTCCGCCGAAGCCGTCGCCAGGAACTCCGCCGTCTCTTCGGCCGACGAAACCGTCTGGACCAGCACCGTCGCGTGCACGCCCGCCGCCTTGGTGACCGCGCGCAGGTCGTCCACCGTGTACGGCCGGCGGATCGGGTCGAGGGCCGTCCCCGCCATCCACCGGTACTCGCGCCGCGACGGGTCCCACAGGTGGTGGTGGGCGTCGATCATGAAGCGCCTCCGGCGATGACGACGTCGGCGCGCAGCAAGCCCGCGTCGACCAGTTCCTTCCACAGCCGCAGCGGCACCGCGGCCCGGGCGCGGCGCGCGTTCACGGCGACCTGGTCCGGATCATGCGCGCCGACGACGACCGACGCCACCGCGGGATGCGCCATCGGCAGCGCCAGCGCGGCTTCCGGCAGCTCGACGCCGTGCCGCGCGCACACCTCGGCGATCCGCCGGGCCCGCTCGACCAGCTCCGGCGGGGCTTCCGCGTAGTCGTAGACGCCGCCCGGCTCGGCGGTCGCCAGGATGCCGGCGTTGAACACGCCGCCGGCGACGACGGAGACACCGCGGTCGAGGCAGAGCGGCAGCAGCTCGTCGAGCGCCGGCTGGTCGAGCAGCGTGTAGCGCCCGGCCACCAGCACCACGTCGAGGCCGGTCCGGCGGACGAACTCCGCCAGCATGGGCGCCTGGTTCATCCCGGCGCCGAACGCGCCGATCACGCCCTGGTCCCGCAGCTCGCGCAACGCCGGGAAGGCGCCGCGCAGGGCTTCCTCGAAGTGGTCGTCGGGGTCGTGCACGTAGACGATGTCGACGCGGTCGAGCCCCAGCCGCGTCAGGCTGTCCTCCAAGGACCGCAGGACGCCGTCGCGGCTGAAGTCCCACCGGCGCTTGTACGCGGCCGGGACGGCGAAGCCCTGGTCGTCGCACGCGCCGGCGCCGTCCGGATTCGGCTCGAGCACGCGGCCGACCTTCGTCGAAAGCACGTACTCGTCGCGGGGGTACGAGCGCAGTGCCGCGCCGAGGCGGGTTTCGGAGAGGCCGAGGCCGTAGTGCGGTGCGGTGTCGAAGTACCGGACGCCTTCCTCCCACGCCCGGCGCACGGTCGCGGCCGCGGTCTCGTCGCTGATCGCGTGGTAGAGGTTGCCCAGCTGCGCGCAGCCGAGCCCCAGCGGGGACAGGGAGAGTTCCAACGCCGTCACTCCTTTTCCGGCAGTTCCCAGACCAGCCCGATGCCGGTGTCACCGCCGGAGTAGTCGTCTTCGACGGCCAGCAGCTCGGCCATCCGGGCCTGCCACGGGACGTTCGCGGGGTGGTCCCGCAACGCCGCGCGCATCGCCGCGTAGTCGTCGACTTCGACGACGTGAAAGAGGTCGAGACCGTTACGCCAGATCCGCCAGGTGCGGACACCGGCCTCGCGCAGGGCGACGTCCAGCTCGGGTGGGATGACCGCGTGGACGGACTCGTACTCGGCCTCCTTGCCCGGCTTGAGCCGGGTATGCAAAGCCACTCTTTGCGGTTCGCGTTGGTGGGTCATCACCACTCCTTGGCCGGGTCATGGCACGCTGGGGAGTACACCGAAACATCCGAGGTCTGTTGCAGGGAAGGGCGGACACGATGCCCGTCACCGATGTCGCGATCGACAAGATCAAGGACATGATCATCTCCGGCGAGCTGGCGCCGGGCGACCGGCTGCCGAAGGAGGCCGAGCTGGCCCAGCGGCTCGGGCTCTCGCGCAGCTCCCTGCGGGAGGCCGTGAAGGCGTTGTGCCTGATCCGGGTGCTCGACGTCCGCCAGGGCGACGGCACGTACGTCACCAGCCTCGAGCCGAACCTGCTGCTCGACGCGATGACGTTCGTCGTCGACTTCCACCGCGACGACACCGTGCTCGACTTCCTCGCCGTGCGGCGGATCCTCGAGCCGGCCGCGACCGCGCTGGCCGCGCTGCACATGAGCGACGACGACATCACCGAGCTGGGTCAGCTCCTCGGTGAGCTGGAGGACTCGCCGACGGTCGAGGCGCTGGTCGCCAACGACCTCCAGTTCCACCGCAAGATCGCCGACGGCTCCGGCAACCCGGTGCTGTGCTCGCTGCTCGACAGCCTCTCCGGCCCGACGGCCCGCGCCCGCATCTGGCGCGGCCTCACCCAGGAGGGCGCGGTCGCGAAGACCCGGGAGCAGCACTCGGCGATCTACGACGCGATCGCGGCGCGCGAGCCGGAGCTGGCGCGCTCGTGGGCGACCGTGCACGTCGCGGGCGTCGAGCAGTGGCTGCGCAACGCGCTGGGCACCGCGGACGACCCGACGACGGACGCCGAGCCGGCCGCGGAAGCCTCCTGACACGCTCTTTCTCCTCGCAGTGGTCCGACGATCACAGCGGGCGGATCAGGTTTGAGGCTTTCCACCCGCGTACCGGGCGATGATCAGCGCGACCAGGATGATGGCGCCGTAGATCGCGCCCTGCCACTCCGCTGAAACGTGCGCGTAGTTGAGCAGGCTCGACACCGACGACAGCAGCAGGACGCCGGTCAGCGCGCCGACCAGCGTGCCCTTGCCGCCGTCGAGGGAGACGCCGCCGATCACCGCCGCCGCGAAGACCTGCAGGATCAGCCCGGACCCCTGGTTCGCGCCCAGCGCCCCGACGTAACCCGTGTACGCGAGCCCGCCGATCGCGGCGAGGATCCCGGCGACGACGAACACCGCCCACGCGATCCGGTCGACGCGGACGCCGGCCGCCCGCGCGGCTTTGCGGTTGCCGCCGATCGCGTACAGCGCGCGGCCGACGCGGTGGTAGCGCAGCACCCAGCCGGCGATCGCGAACAGCGCCGCCGCGAGCCACACCGACATCGGCAGCCCGAGGAACGTCGTGGTCGCCAGGTTCGTGAACGAGTCCGGCAGGTTGAACAGCGTCTTGCCCTTGGTCGACCCGACCTGGACACCGCGCAGCACGGTGAGCATCGCCAGCGTCACGATGAAGGCGTTCAGCTTCAGCTTCACGATCAGGAAGCCGTTGACGAACCCGACGAGCGCCCCGCAGAGCGGGATCACCAGGAGTCCGGCCGCGGCGGGCAGCTCCATGCCGAAGCCGGCCGACGCCGCCGGGATGACCACCATCGCGCCCAGTGCGGGCGCCAGGCCCATGGTGGACTCCAGGGACAGGTCGAACTTCCCGGTGATCAGCACCAGCGACTCGCCGAGCACGACCAGCGACAGCGCGGCCGACGCCGTCAGGATGCTGACGATGTTGCTCCAGCCGACGAACGTGTCGTCGACCAGGCCGCCGATGACGAACACCACGACGAGCGCGGGCAGCAGCGCGAGTTCGCGCAGCCAGACGGCTTTCCGGCGGCGAGGTGGCGCGGGCAGCTCCGTCTGGGGAGAGGTCATCACGTCGGTCACGAAAGCTCGACTCCTTCGATGTCGGCCACGAGGTCGCCGTCGGACCACCCGGCCTGGTGCTCGGCGACGACGGCCCCGGCGCGCAGCACCAGGACCCGGTCGCTCAGGCGCAGGTCGTCGAGCTCGTCGCTGACGATCAGCACCGCCTTGCCTTCGGCGCGCACCCGGTCGACGACCGCGAGCAGCGCCTCCTTCGACTTCACGTCCACGCCCGCCGTCGGGTTGATCAGCACGACCACCCGGGGATCGCCGATCAGGGCCCGCGCCAGCACGACCTTCTGCTGGTTGCCGCCGGACAGGTCGGACACGGGCTGCTCGGCGCTCGCGGCCACGATGTCGTAGTCGGCGAGGGCCTGCGACGCCCTCGCGAACCGGGTCCGCGGGGAAGCGATCCCGCCGCGGCCCAGTTTGTCCAAAATGGACAGGGTGGCGTTGTCGGCGATCGAGTGCTCCAGGACCAGGCCTTCGTGGTGCCGGTCGCGCGGCACGCACCCAACGCCCGCCCGGATCGCCGCCGGGATGTCGCCCGGCCGCAGCGGCGAGCCGTCGACGCGGACCGTGCCGGCGGACGGCGTCCGCAGGCCGTAGACCGTCTCGGCGACCTGGTGCTTCCCGCTGGCGTTGCTGCCCGCGAGCCCGACGACCTCACCGCGGCGCAACCGGAAGGAGACGTCGCGGAAGCCGTCGCCGGACAGCCCGTCGATCGAAAGGATCTCCGCGGCGTCCGCTTCGAGGGACTCGCGCGACGCGGCATCGCGGACGGACAGGCCGCCCGGTTCCCCGGTCATCGCGTCGACCAGCTCGGCCCGGCCGACCTCGGAGACCGGCGCGGTGAGCACGTGCTTCGCGTCGCGCAGCACCGTGACGGCCTGGCAGACCTCATACACCTCGTGCAGGTGGTGCGAGATGAACAGGAACGTCACCCCGCCCGCCTGCATCTGGCGCATGCGCTCGAAGAGCCGCTCGATGGCCTGGCTGTCCAGCTGCGCGGTCGGCTCGTCGAGGACGATGAACCGGGCGCCGTAGGACAGCGCACGGGCGATCTCGACGAACTGCCGGTCCTCGACCGACAGCTCACCCGCCGGCGTGTCGACGTCGACGTGGACGTCCCACGAGTCGAGCAGCTCGCGGGCCTTGCGCCGCAACGACTTCCAGCCGATCGAGAACCCGCCGCCGGCCTGCCGGTTGAGGAACAGGTTCTCGGCGACCGTGAGCTGCGGGACGACCATCGCGTGCTGGTACACGCAGGCGACGCGGGCCTTCCAGTCGTCCTGTCTGGACAGGGGCGGGGCCGGCTCGCCGCCGAACTCGACGTGCCCGGTGTCCGTGGCGGACAGCCCGGTGAGGATGGAGACGAGCGTCGACTTGCCGGCCCCGTTGCGCCCGACGAGCGCGTGCGACTCGCCGGGGTGCACGGTGAGGCTGACGTCGTGCAGGGCCACGGTCGGGCCGTAGCGCTTGCCGACGCCGTGGGCGCTGACCACTCCGGCGGCGGTTTCGCCGGCGGGCAGCGCGGTCACAGGTTGTTCCCCCACAGGGCCTTGTCGTCCACGTTCGCCTTGGTGATGACGGGCGCGGGCAGCTGGTCCTCGAGGATGCCGGGGCTGATCTCGACGATGGTGCTGTCGTGGTCGGTCGGGCCGGGCTTGAACGTCTCGCCCGCCATGGCCTTCTTCAGCCAGTACAGGCCGTACTTCGCGTACGCGTCGGCCGGCTGGGACACGGTCGCGTCCAGCTCGCCGGCGCGGATCGCGGCCAGTTCTTGCGGGATGCCGTCGTTGGACACGAGCACGATGTGCTTGGGGTCGCCGACCGGGAAGGACAGGTTCTTGCGCTTGAGCGCCTGCTGGGTCGGGGCGAGGTAGACGCCGCCGGCCTGCATGTAGACGCCCTTGATGTCCGGGTTCGCGGTCAGCATGCTGTCCAGCCCGGAGGACGCCTTGTCGGCCTTCCACTCGGCCGGGATGTCCAGCACCTGGATGCCCGGGTACTTCTGCGCCATGCAGGCCTTGAAGGCCTCCGAGCGGTCACGGCCGTTGACCGAGGCGAGGTCGCCCTGGATCTGCACGACCTTGCCGGACTTGACCTTCTCGCCGATCGCGTCGCAGGCCTTGGTGCCGTAGGCCTTGTTGTCGGCCCGCACGACCATCGCGACCTTGCCGCTCTCGGGGGCGACGTCGACCGCGACCACCGGCACGCCCTTGTTCTCGGCCTGCTTGAGCCCGGCGACGATCGCCGCGGAGTCCAGCGGCGTCACGACCAGGCCCTTGACGCCCTGGTTGAGGAAGGTGCCGATGTCGGTGATCAGCTTCGCCGGGTCGCTGTCCGCGTTGACGGTCGGGAGGACGTCGACGCCCTCGGACTTCGCCATCTGCGGCACGTAGTTGTTGTAGGCCTGCCAGAACGGCGAGGTCAGCAGCGGCAGGGTCGCGCCGACCTTGCCACCGGGACTGCCACCCGCGCTGGGCGCGGCGACATTGTCCTTAGTGGACCCGCAGGCGGCCAGCACCAGGCCGCAGACGGCGGCCGTGGCGGCCACCTGGATCACCCTGCTTTTGAATGGCACAGCACGCACCGCATCCTCCTTGATGACAGCGAAACGTCTTATCGGGGTTGCACGGGGCCGCGCGGGCGCAGGCCGTACATGCCACCGTCGACCGCGAGCGCGGTGCCGGTGGTCGAAGCGGAAAGGGGGCTGGCGAGGTAGACGATGGCGTTCGCGACCTCTTCCGCGGTGACGAGCCGGCCCATCGGCTGGCGCGCCGCGAGGGCCGCGCGTTCGGCCGCCGGGTCGTCGGCGGCGTCGAGCAGCCGGCCCACCCAGGGGGTGTCCGCCGTGCCCGGGCACACGCAGTTGACGCGGATCCGGTCGGGCAGGTGGTCGGTCGCCATGGCCAGGGTCAGCGAGAGCACCGCGCCCTTGGTGGCCGAGTAGAGCGCGCGGTTGGGCAGGCCGGCCCAGGCCGCGATGGAGCTGGTGTTGACGATCGCCGCGGACGGCGAGTTCTTCAGGTGCGGCAGCGCGGCCCGGGCGAGCCGGACCATCCCGACGACGTTGACGTCGAACACGCGGTGCCACTCGTCGCCGTCGTTGGCCGTGACGTCGCCCTGCGCGCCGATCCCGGCGTTGTTGACGAGGATGTCGAGGCGCCCGAAGCGTTCGACGACGGCGTCGATCGCGGAACGCACCTCATCGTCCGAACCGACGTCACAACGGATGCCCTCGTCGCCCGGGTTCAGGTCGAGCACCGCCACCTGCGCACCGCGTTCGGCCAGCAGGGTCGCCACCGCCTTGCCGATGCCCGAGGCGCCTCCGGTGACGGCGGCCACCAAGCCCTCGAATTCACTCACTTGCCGTCTCCGTCCACTCGGGACCGTCCGGGAACCGGAAGCGGCGCAGCGTGGCGTCGTGCATGCGCGCGGAGAACCCGGGGGCGGTCGGGGCGAGGTACCGGCCGCGCTCGACGACGGCCGGGTCGGTGAAGTGCTCGTGCAGGTGGTCGACCCACTCGATCGAGCGGTCCGCGTCGGTGCCGGACACGGCCACGAAGTCGAACATCGAGAGGTGCCGGACCAGCTCGCAGAGCCCGACGCCGCCGGCGTGCGGGCAGACCGGCACGCCGAACTTGGCGGCCAGCAGCAGGATGGCGAGGTTCTCGTTGAACCCGCCGACGCGGGCGGCGTCCAGCTGCAGCACCGAGATCGCGTTCGCCTGCAGCAGCTGCTTGAAGACGACGCGGTTCTGGACGTGCTCGCCGGTGGCGACGCGGATCGGCGCAAGCGCTTTCGCGATCGCCGCGTGGCCCAGGACGTCGTCGGGCGAGGTCGGTTCTTCGATCCAGTACGGGTCGTACGGCGCGAGCTCGGTCATCCAGTCGACCGCCGCCTGGACGTCCCAGCGCTGGTTGGCGTCGACGGCGATCCGGATGCCGTCCCCGACGGTTTCGCGGGCCAGCTTCATGCGCCGGACGTCGTCCTCGAGGTTGCCGCCGACCTTGAGCTTGATCATCCCGAAGCCGTCGGCGACGGCCTGTTCGGCCAGCCGCACCAGCTTCGCGTCGGCGTACCCGAGCCAGCCGGGTGACGTGCTGTACGCGCGGTAGCCGTCGTTCTCCAGCTGTTTCGTGCGCTCGGCACGGCCGGGTTCCGCGCGCCGCAGGATGTCGAGGGCTTCGGCTTCGGTGAGCGCGTCGGAGAGGTAGCGGAAGTCGACGAGGCTGACGAGCTCCTCGGGCGTCATGCGGGCCGCGAACTTCCAGACGGGCAGCGCGGCGCGGCGTGCGGCGAGGTCCCACGCTGCGTTGACGATCGCGCCGACCGCCATGTGCGCGACACCCTTTTCCGGGCCCAGCCAGCGGAACTGCGAGTCGCCGACGAGGGTGCGCGACAGGTCGCCGAGGGCGGCCGCGTCCTCGGGCACCTCGCGGCCGACGACGTGCGGGGCGAGCGCGCGGATCGCGGCGGCCTGGACGTCGTTGCCGCGGCCGATGGTGAACGCGAGCCCGTAGCCGTCCGGGCCGCCGTCGGTGTGGAGCACGACGTAGGCGGCGGAGTAGTCCGGGTCGGGGTTCATGGCGTCCGAGCCGTCGAGCTCCCGCGACGTCGGGAACCGGACGTCGAGGACCTCCATGCCGATGATCTTCGCCATGGTCAGGCCTGCCTCGCGGTCTGGCGCTGCCGGCCGAGCCCGTCGATCTCCAGCTCGATGACGTCGCCGTCGCGGAGGTAGGGCTTGGGATCGGGCTGCCCGAGCGCGACGCCTTCCGGCGTACCGGTGTTGATGAGATCGCCCGGCCGCAGCACCATCACCTGGCTGAGGTGGTGGATGATCTCGGCCACGGAGAAGATCATGTCCTTGGTCGACGAGTCCTGCTTCTTCTCGCCGTTGATCCACAGGCGCAGGCCCAGTTCCTGCGGGTCGGGCACCTCGGCCGCGGGAACCAGCGCCGGGCCGAGCGGGTTGAAGTTCTCGCACGACTTGCCCTTGTCCCACTGGGCGGTGCGGAACTGCAGCGCGCGCTCGGAAACGTCGTTCGAGACGACGTAGCCGGCGACGTACTCCAGAGCTTCGTCGACGCTGTCGAGGTAGCGAGCGGTCTTGCCGATGACGACGCCGAGCTCGACCTCCCAGTCGGTGCTGACCGACCCGCGCGGGATGAGGACGTCGTCACCCGGGCCGACCACGACGTCCGGCGCCTTCATGAAGACGACGGGCTCGGTCGGCGGCGTCGCGCCGGTCTCCTCGGCGTGGCGGCGGTAGTTCATGCCGATGCAGACGACCTTGCCGGGCTGGGCGATGGGCGAACCGACGCGCAGCTTCTCGACGTCGGCCTTCGGCAGTTCCCCGGCGGCGAGCGCGGCGGCCACCCGGGCGACGCCGTCCGCGGCGAGGAACCCTCCGTCGATGTCGGCGGTCAGCCCGCCCAGCTCGTAGGTCGTGCCGTCGTCGGCACGCACGAACGCACGCTCACTTCCCGGCTCCCCGAGGCGCACAAGCTGCACGGATTTTCCCTTCACCGCTCGACCAGACATCCGATGTATATCGCAGTCAGGGTCGCCAATCCAGAGCCGTCGCCCAATCGACCGGAAATTGGTCGGATCAGTACCGGTTCAGTGCTCATTCGAGCACGGGGTGTCACCGCGCACAGCCGGAATAGCGCAGGTCACCGCGTCGCTGGTCGGAGTCAGGGACCCGAGGAGGCGCATGACCATCACGGCGGAAGGTACCGCGACGAGCAGGCGGGCGCACCTGAAGTTCATCCTCGTCCTGGGTGGTCTCTCGGCGTTCGGGCCGCTGTCGATCGACATGTACCTGCCCGCGCTGCCGCGGATGGCGGGCGACCTCCACGCGGCGGACACGACGGTCCAGCTGACGCTCAGCGCGTTCATCGCCGGCCTGGCGCTCGGCCAGCTGGTGCTCGGGCCGCTGTCCGACGCGCTGGGACGCCGTCGCCCGCTGCTGGCGGGCCTGGCGCTCTACGTCGTGGGCTCGGTGTTGTGCGCGGTGAGCCCGGACGCGTGGCTGCTGGTCGCGGCGCGCGGCGTGCAGTCCCTCGGCGCGGCGGCCGGCGTCGTGATCGCGCGGGCCACGGTGCGGGACCTCTTCTCCGGTACCGCGATGACGAAGTTCTTCTCGACGCTGATGCTGGTGACCGGGCTGGCCCCGATCCTGGCGCCGCTGATCGGCGGGCAGCTGCTGAACCGGACGTCGTGGCGCGGGGTGTTCGTCGTGCTGACGGCGTTCGGCGCGCTGCTGCTGGCCGTGGTGGTGTTCTCCTTCCCGGAGCCGTCTTCGAGCCGCTCCCCCGCCCGGCTCGGCCAGGTGATGCGGACGTACGGGCGGCTGGTGCTGGACCGGTCGTTCGCGGGGTACGCGCTGGCGTCCGGCCTGCTGTTCGCGTCGATGTTCGCCTACATCTCGGGCTCGTCGTTCGCGCTCCAGGGCGTCTACGGGTTGAGTCCGCAGGCGTACAGCGTCGTGTTCGGCGTGAACGGCGTCGGCATCGTGCTGGCGGGCCAGCTCAACGGACGGCTCGTGGGCCGGATCCGCGAGCGGGCCCTGCTGCTTTCGGGCTTGCTGCTGGGGACTCTCGGAGGGGCCCTCGTCCTGGTGACCGCGCTGACGCGGGCGCCCCTGGCTTTCCTCTTGGTGTCGTTGTTCCTGCTGGTGTCGAGCATCGGCCTGGTGATGCCGAACGCGAGTTCGCTGGCGCTGGCTTCCCACGCGCGCTCGGCGGGCGCGGCGTCGGCGTTGCTGGGGGTGCTGCAGTTCGCGGTGGGCGCGGCGGCGACGCCGTTGGTGGGGCTGGGCGGACCGGGGACCGCGGTGCCGATGGCCGTCACCATGGCCGGGTTCGCCCTGCTGGCCCTGCTGGCGTTCCTCACGCTGACCCGGAAAGCCTCTACTGCCTGAGCAGCCGTTCGAGTTCGTCGCCGGCACCGTCGTAGCCGGCGTCGGCGATCCGCTGCAGCTCCAGGAGGTCCCCCGCGGCGACCGCGCGCCGGGTGAGCAGGACGCCGGCGTGTTCGCAGCCCTCGTCCAGCAGCTCGCTCAGCTCTTCGACGTCCCCGCGGGCGTCGGCGAGGTCGGCGAGCCGGTCCAGCGCCGTTTCGTTGCCTTCGTCGGCCAGTGCACGCAGGGTCTCGTAGTCCGCCATGCCCGCCATCCTCCAACCTTGCCCCAGGGGCAAGGTCAAGTGCGACGATGGCCGCGTGCTCACCATCGGACAGCTCGCCGGGTACGTCGGGGTGACGGCCAAGACGATCCGCGTCTACCACGCCAAGGGGCTCCTCCCCGAGCCACCGCGCGACGCGTCCGGCTACCGGCGCTACCGCGCGGCCGACGCCGTCGAGCTGATCAAGATCCGCACGCTCGCCGAGGCCGGCGTGCCCCTGGCACGCATCCGCGAACTCCGTTCCGGCGATGGGCTCGGCGAGGCGCTGCGGCAGATCGACGACGACCTCGCCGCCCGCATCCGCGGGCTGCAGGACACCCGGGCACGGCTGCGGAGGCTCGCCGACGGGCAGTTGTCCGCGTTGCCCGCCGACGTCGTGGAGCACCTCGCGGGCCTGACCGGCCTCGGGTTCAGCGAACGCTGGGTCGCGCTGCAGAACGACCTGTGGCTGCTGGTGTTCGCCACCCACCCATCGACGGCTCGGGCGTCCTTCCAGGACCAGGCGGCGATGCTGACCGACCCCGAGCTGCTCTCGGTCGTCCTCGAGTACGACCGGGTCCACGACGTGCCTCCGGACGACCCGCGGGTCGACGCCCTCGCCGAAAAGATCGTCTCGGCGACCCGCGACCGCTACGGGCCGGATCTGCCCGCGTACGAACGGGGTTCGGCGATCCCGGCACTGGTGCAGGGAGCGGTGAACGCGTCGTCGCCGGCGTGGCGACGGCTCGACACCTTGCTGCGGAAGGGGCTGGGCGTCAGGTGAGCGACGCCAGGTCCGCCGTCTTGAGCTGCTCCGCCGTCACCTTCGCGCGGCCGTCCACCAAGGCGCTCAGCGCATCCCCGTCGTCCCACATGTTCACGTTCATCGCCGCCGCCACCTCGCCGTCGCGCAGCCAGAACGCCGTGAACTCGCGGGCTCCCAGGTCGCCCCGGACCACCAGCTCGTCCGTCACCGGGTCCGCCAGCCCGCGGTACTCGCAGCCCAGGTCGTACTGGTCCGTGAAGAAGTACGGCGAACCGAGGAACGGTTCGTTCTCCCCCAGCAGGTTCCGCGCCACGTGCGCGCCCTGGTCCTTCGCGTTCGCCCAGTGCTCCACACGGATCCTGCGCCCGTAGCGCGGGTGGAAGTGGGCCGCGATGTCGCCCACCGCGTACACGTCCGGGGCCGCCGTGCGCAGACCCGCGTCCACGCACACCCCGCCGTCGTCGGACAGCTCCAGGCCCGCCGCGTGGGCCAGTTCCACCCGGGGTGCCGCGCCGACCGCGACCAGGACCACGTCCGCCGTCAGCTCGTCGCCGCCGCTCAGGCGGACACCGCGGACGCCGTCCGGGCCGCCGGTGATCTCCGCGACCTGCTCGCCCAGCCGGTAGTGCACGCCGTTCGCGACGTGCAGGTCGCGGAACACCCCGCCGACCGTCTCGCCGACGACGTTCGCCAGCGGGACCGGGACCGGGTCCACGACCGTCACGTCCGCGTTGTGCGTGCGGGCCGCCGCGGCGGCTTCGGAGCCGATCCAGCCGGCGCCGACGATCACCACGCGCTCCGCTTCGGCGAACGCCGAGCGCAGCTTGAGCGCGTCGTCGAGGCTGCGCAGCGTGTACAGCCCGGGCAGGTCGCCACCCGGGACGGGGAGCGCACGCGGCCGGGAGCCGGTCGCCAGGACCAGGCGGTCGTAGCGGTGTTCGCCGCCCGCGTCGTCCAGCACCAGCCGCGCGCCGAGCTCGAGCCGGGTCGCCGTGACGCCCGCGCTGAAGCGGATGTCGTGCTCCGCGTAGTACTTTTCTTCGTGCACCCAGTCGGGTTCGTCGGTGGTGCCGAGCAGGATGCCCTTCGACAGCGGCGGCAGCTCGTACGGCCGGTGCGGGTCGGCGCCCATCAACAGGACTTCGCCGGTGTAGCCGCGTTCGCGCAACGCGGCCGCGGCCGACGCACCGCCCAGGCCCGCACCGACGATGACGATCTTCCGCGGCTCCGACATCAGTGACCTCCCACGTCGACGAGACGGTGCGGACGGTACTCCCGAACGGGCCCGCCCACGACCGGGGGATACGCCGGAAATCCGCGAAGCGCAAGACAAAACCCGCGAGTAGGCAGATCGGGTGAACCGGCGTCATAGCGTCTCCACGCCTCCCTCCCACCCTCGCACGAAGCACGACCACGAAGAGAAAACGGAGGGGCGGCGACCATGAGTCGGGGCGAGTGGTCCGTCGGCTGCCGGGATCTGGCCGGCAGGCGCAGGGACGTGACGGTGTTCGTCAGTCAGGACAAGGTGGTGCTGGTCGCACCGCCGGGAGAGGCCGCGGTGCTCGGGCCGCTCGACGTCGGACGGCTGCGCGCCGCCCTGCGCGACGCGGTCGTCGCGACGGCGGACGAGACGGCCGAACCGTGAGCCGCAGACACTGACAACTACCGTTCCTACTTTTCAGTAGGTTAGAGTCGGCCCGACTGCGGAAGGGACCGGCCATGACGACCTACTTCGTGACGGGCGCGACGGGCTTCATCGGGAAACGCCTGGTTGCCCGCCTCCTGCGGCGGCCGGAGACATCCGCCGTGTACGCACTGGTCCGGGAAACGTCCCGGGAGCGCCTGGCCACCTCGGCCCAGGAGTGGCCGGGTGCGGACAAGCTGCACCCCGTGGCCGGCGACCTCGCCGAATCCCGGCTCGGTGTCGACCCCGCCCCTCTGCCGCACTTCGACCACGTCGTCCACCTCGGCGCGATCTACGACCTCACCGCCGGCGAGGACGCGAACCGGCGCGCCAACGTCGAGGGCACCCGGCACCTGCTCGCCTTCGCCTTGGCCGCGGAGGCGGGCCTGGTGCACCACGTGTCCTCCATCGCCGTCGCGGGCGACCACGCCGGGCGGTTCACCGAGGCCGACTTCGACCTCGGCCAGCACTTCGGCTCGCCGTACCACGCGACGAAGTTCCAGGCCGAGAAGCTCGTCCGCGAGCAGTCCCTGCCCTTCCGCATCTACCGGCCCTCCGCCGTCGTCGGCGACTCGCGCACCGGCGAGATGGACAAGGTCGACGGCCCGTACTACTTCCTCCCCGCGATCTCCCGGCTGGCGGCGCTGCCCGCGCGGCTCCCGCTGGCCGCCCCCGGTCTCGGCGCGACGAACCTGGTGCCGGTCGACTACGTCGTCGAGGCGATGGAGTACCTGATGCACCGGGACGCGCCGTCCGGGGCGACCTACCACCTCGCCGCCGCCCGGCCGCAGTCGCTCGATTCCGTCTACAACGCCTTCGCGCGCGCCGCCGGCGGGCCGACGATCCGCGCGCCGCACGACCCCGGACGGCCGGGCCGGCAGCACCGCGCGGATACGCCGACCGCGTGGTGGTGGGAAATCGTGCCCAGCCCGGTGATCGCTTCGCACGCCGCCGCCTTCGCGCGCTGCCACTGGCCGACCGGGTCGGT